>CADBOE010000192.1 GCA_902796205.1 uncultured Ruminococcus sp.
AATAGCTTGAATGACGTGAATAGCGTGAATAGCGTTATTCAGTTTCGATCTCGACCATTTCCGCGTCGGCTTTTCTGACGGACAGCTCGTAATTGCGAACGTTGATCTCGATGGGATCGCCGAGGGGAGCGACTTTACGCACGTATATTTCCACTCCTCTGGTTATCCCCATATCCATTATGCGGCGTCTCACCGCTCCTTCGCCGTGCAGCTTCACGACCTTTACCGTGTCGCCGACGGCCGCGTCTCTGAGTGTTTTCATCTGCAATCCTCCTTGTTGGTTTAAAAATCAGACCATTATTTTGCGTGCCATTTCGTTGTTAAGCGCTATTCGCGTCTCCTTTACCTTGACGATCAGATTTCCGTTCAGTTCGGTTATTACGGTTACGGCCGCTCCCGCACAGAATCCGAGATTTTCAAGGTGCTTTTTTACTTCGGGATTCCCTCCCACTTTCAATACCGTATTTTCCTCGCCTGCTTTGGCGTAGCACAGCGGCATCATCAACGTCCCCCCTGTCCTTTCGTGCGTCATCAACTTCGGATTGTCGGTGTTCTTTTTCGGTGTTTTTTCATTTTTCTTCAGCTGACGCCGCAGCGGGTTAGCTGTATCTAACCCGCTGCCGGTAATTATAGTTACCCCACGCTAACATGTCAATAGCCGTATGATCGAAAATTCCGAAAAAAGTCGAAAAAAGCCTGAATAATCGGGAAATAGCGGAAAATAACGGCAACAGATACGGCAAACAAGCCCTGTGAAACCCGGGTCTGTCCCCCGTTGCACCTCATCGGGGACAGGGTCGAAACAGAGGTCTGTCCCCCGTTGCACCCTCGGCGGGGACAGGGTCGAAACGAGGGTCTGTCCCCCGTTGCACTGGTTGGTTGCTATTGACTTCCTTAGCGCGTATGAATAATATATCCGACATGAAAAAGGTTGTTGTTCGAGTGGATCATAATGACGGAAAAGGAAATCGCGGCAGGGCGGTCGGACGCGAGGCCGTCGACATCCTTTTTCACGCCGCGTTGATCGCTTTGAACGATTCCGTGACGCCGTGCCGCGAGGATGCGACCGGCGGCGACAAAGATATTATCGACGGCGCGCAGGCGCCTCAGATACTGCTTCGTTCGGACAGAGCGGAAGGCGCAGTGCTTTATTCGAATTACGACATAATAATCAACGGCGACAGCGGCGAAATGATCGCGATCTCAATTCCGGACCGCGAACTTATTGACACGGCTGCTCTTTACGCTTCGGATTTTCTTTCCATACCTCCCGGTCAAATCAAAAAAAATGCGGACCATATCTTCTCCCGTATTCCGATGCCTGACGAAGACGCGGCCGGATACGCCGCTGCGGTCGCACTCGTTACCGCTTCGCGGAGCGTTGACGCAGATCAGAGCCCGGGAACGGCGGAACCAACGGAAACGACGGATGCTACGGAAGCGTCATTCACCCGCGATTCACACACGAATCGCGTTGACGTTTTTCTCAGCCGGGCGGAAAAGGAGCTTCTCACGCTGCTGCTGTATAACGTTTACCGCTTCGGAGACGGAGCCGACCGTTTCGTCCCGGACAACGCGACCCGCAGGAGGGCGCTTGACGCAGTCGCCGGAAAAACCGTCTCATATGCTGTTTCCGGCACGGTCGGCCAGAACGGAATTGTCAAACGCATCATATTGGCCGCCGCCGGAACTTTTCTTAAAGAATTTTCGCTTACGGCCGCGCAGTCCGGAACGGGAACGTGACCTGGACCGGCACCTGAGCCAAACCGCAGCTGACCCGCGGACGCCGCCGCATCCCTTGACTGCAACACAAAGATGTTATATACTTCCCCCGGATCTGACGAAATAAAGGTGCGGCAACGCTCAGCCGCACGTTCTGGAGGGAAAACAAATGAAATACGCAAAGCGCATTACGGCGGCAATCGCAGCCATTATCATTGCTCTCGCGGCAGGCTGCACCGGCGGCGAAACCGGACCGGCGGGAGGCAAAACCGGCGACGCGGACTCAAAATATACTTTGTGGAAGTCCGGCCGTAAAGCTCCGTCGCCCGTCAGCGAAACCTCAAAAACAGTCGACAGTTACGAGCCTGCCGAAGGCACCGCGAACGAATTCACCGTAGCGAGATATTACGGCGACAATATGATCGTTCCGCGGGACCGGAAGATCGTAATATGGGGAACCGCGCCCGAATCCGAAAACGGAAAAACCGTTGCCGCCGAATTCAAAGGACTGAAGGGCTCCGGCGTGATCGAAGGAGGCAGCTTCAGCTTCGCGCTGAACGGCACTCTCCCGGCGAGCGGCGAGAAGGGACACAGCTTAATTGTCCGCGGCGCCGAAGGAATCGAGAAAAAAATTGACGACGTGCTCGTAGGCGACATCTGGGTCGTTTCAGGCCAGAGCAACGCCGATCTGACCTTCATGGGAACGGTGGCGCAGTCGCAGAAAGACATCCTCGCGCTTTACGGCGATTACCTCGACGGGGCGTCCGAGGACGACAACATCAGGATTCTTCAGCAGATCAACTGGTCGATAATCAACAAGGCCGGCGAGGCGCGCATGGCCGAACCGCAGACCGATATATTGAAAACAAACAGGTGGCAGATCGCCACGAGGCGCAAGGTTTACGGCGGATCGGCGACCAACAGCTTTTCGATGCTCGGTTACTTCTTCGCTAAAGAATTGTACACGCTGAATCCCGAAATTCCGATAGGAATTGCGATGGCAGGCTGCGGTGGCGCGCCCCTCTCATTGCTCGCCTCTCCAGAAGCGAACGCGGCTTTTCCCGCCGCCATAAAGGACAGGACGCTGATGCTCAACGGAATCACGATCCCTCCGTCCGGGATTTACAACGCGTTCCTCGCTCCGATGCTGAACGTCGGCATAACGGGCATGATATTCTATCAGGGAGAATCCGACGCCGGAAGCAGCGCGGATTACGGAGACGCGCTCAAAACTATGATCGAGGATTACCGCGCGAAATTCGGCAGCGACCTTCTGTTTCTGAACGTTCAGCTCACCTCGTACGGCTATGAAAGCGGCGGCGTGCAGCTCGCCGGCGTCTGGGATTCCGTTCCCGCCCTGCGTTTCTCCCAGTCAGAAGTAAAAATCGACGGAAGCATCGCAAATTACGAAATAATCCCCTCGATCGATATCGGCTGGAAGGAGGGCGACGGCGACGGGGCTCATCCGTATTACAAGCTCGAGCTCGGACGGCGCGGGGCGAAAATGGCCGCGGCGCTCCTGTACGGAAAGGGCAATATGGAAGACGTCGCCTGCCCTGTTCCGTCGGCGGTCAGATATAACGAAGAAGAGATCGTCATCGAATACAGCTATACCGGCGGCGGGCTCAAAACGGTCAACGGAGGCGGCGCGACAGGATTCGAGGTAAAGGTCAACGGCTCTTGGCAGAAGGCTGAAGCCGCAGCGGAAGGCAACACAGTAAAAATCGCGGTTTCAGGCGCCGAGGGAGTGAGATACGCTTCCGATCTGAGATATGAATCGACCGGCGAAAAAGGAACGTTTGCCGGCAGCGCGAATCTGTGCTCCGGCACGGGCAACATTGCCGTCCCCTTCTGCGTGGAATTCGGATAAATCGCCCGTCTTCGTCGGAGCCGGCCGGCGATAACGAACCCGGGAGCGCCGGATATTTCCGGGCCGGGCCGGGCCGGCCGTGAAGCAGGTCTGGCGGGCCTGCTTCCGCGATAATAACGGACAGATAATAACGACGGAGGGCGGAATCGCCGCGGAAGAGCGACGGCCCCGCCCTGTAATATTTCCCGGACAAGCCGAGCGGCCCGGATACGCCCGCACGGCCGGAATGACGTTCATACGGTCATGCTTGTCATACGGTCATACTGTCATGTCGCTCAGAAGGCCCCTCAGACGCCCGTCAGCCCCGCAGGTCATAACTTCCCTTCCGGAGTCGGCCGCCGCCTTCAGCAGCCTGTCAAGCCCGTTTTTATCGCTCCCGGCGCTCACCGTAACGGCGTCGGCATTGTAGCCGTGCTCCTCGAACGGGATCTGATGAGTTTCTGAAAGATCTCCGCCCGACGGAGAAGTCAAATAAGCCTTGATAACGAAATCGGCGTTCTCCTCGGTGACCCAGACGCGGTCATCGCATATAACAAGCATCCCGGCTCCGCGCGCATATTCGATCAGAGCCGAATAGGCGACCGTGCCTCCGACGCCGTATTGACCGAAATAAACGCCGGATAAAACGGCGGCTGCCGATTTTTTCGACGCGCCGTCGAGAAGCGTTTTGCCGTGCGCGAAAATCGCCGCCCCGCTGCTTCTGAATCTGCCCCTCGTTTCGTCCGGCACGCTGACGATCCGCGCTCCCGGCATGAATATCTCTCCGCCGCCGGTTTCTTTGACACGGTCGGCAAATCTTTCGCTGAAGGATCTCATTTCCGCAAGCCTCCGATCAGAATACGTAATTGAATCTTCCGAACGGCGCCGCATCGCCGTCGCGGTAGAAATTCATAACGTCGTCAAGAGCGATATTGTCAATCCACTTGAACTCGAATTCCGGTTTTCCTTCGCCGGCAAGACCTGCGAGACTGCGATTCACCTGTACCATGATCGCGTTTCCGCGTATCTCGTATTCCGCGGTTCCGGCCTCGATCCAGCCGTCTTTCCACGCGTACACGCGTCCCGACGTGATCCTGTAATCGTATCCTTCCCAGCCGGTCGCCTTGCTGCGGTCCGAATCGATGAGCAGCGTCATGAAATTAACGCTGTTTTCCGTGTCCGGAAGAATATCGTCGGCGCACTCCGCGAGGAAAGTCACGTTGTCGGCGTCCCACGCCACGCGGGCGCCGGTGATATTGTTCCTGCCCGTATAATTCGTATATCTGGGAGCGACGCCGAGCGCCTCGAAATTTCTGATAGCCTGCGTGCCTTTGTGGGAAATGTATTCAGGCAGAGCTTCAGAAATGCCGTCGAAATCGCCGATTTCGATCTTTTTTGCGGATACGTCGCGGTCAACGTGTTCGATTCCCTTGAATTTTCTGATATTCGCGCAGAGCTGGAGATAATACGTGTCGAGATATCCGTCACAGTCGGGCTCGATGTCACGTGAATGCTCTCTGTCGTACTGGTCGACGAACGCGATCTGCGTGCTGCCTTCTTCAAGCACCCAGGGCTTCCCGGGGAATTTGCCCATTATCCACTCGTTCCAGCCGGTCACGAAAACGTATTCGGGATCCATCGCGATTGCGTTGTCCCACTGCTCCTGAACGTTGTAACCGTATTTGTACGAATCTTTCGTGAGCTTCGCGTGTCCGTCCTTGTGCGTATAGCTGCGCCCGAAAGTGCCTTTCGCGTTAAAGTGCGTGCAGATGCGTTCCGCGCTGCAGTTCTGGGCAACGCCCACGGTGCACATTTCGTATTTTCCATGCGCCTTCGGACCATATCCGTTCTGCGGAGCCATTTCGAGCCAGCCCCACTGGTCGTCTCTCTTCGGCCCTCCCGCGTAAAGCGGCTGTCCGGGGCGGAACGTGAAGAAATTTCTGATCTCGTTCAGTATTTTCGTGTCATAATCGGAAATTCCCTGCTCCGGTATGGATTCGGGATACGCCATGACCAGCGGTTTTCCGTCCCAGATGAACCACAGATCGCGGTATTTTCCGGGCCTGTAAAGATCCTGATATACGCCGCGTAGCATACGGAGCGTGTCCTGAGACGGACAGAACTGCATCATGAAAGCGACCTGCGGCGTGTGTATGCCGTCTTTTCTCGCCTTGTCCAGTTCCTCAAGGAGCGGCATGAACGCGTCGCGCCATACCAGCGAGCCGTTGGTGGTGTCGAATACGAGAACGTCAACGCCCGCGTCGGCAAAATACTGAGCGTGCTTTCTTATAACGTACGGATCGTCGTTGCGGTAAAAGCCGTAAAACGGCTTGTTCCAGTGGACAATATCCCTCGCGGTCCAGGCGGGGTGCTTCATATCGTATTCCGCTTCCGGGTATCTGGAAAGGATCTCGGTAAGGTTTCGCGGAGTTCCGCCGTTGCCGTTGCCGTTCCGCCACGTCCAGTAGAAAATGCCGACGAATTTCTTTCTCGGCGCCGGCGCCTCATCCGCTCCGGGAAGCTTGCGGCCGAGCATATCCGTCGCCACGAGAAGGTCGTTGTTCGTCTCGCGGAAGGACCTTTCCGGCACGGGCGGCAATACGTCGCACGGGCTTTCCTCCGTAAATTCAAAGCTATCAACGTACGCGTTCCCCGACGGCTCGGTCCGGAATGCCACGTCATGCGTTCCTGCGCTTATTTCGGGTATCTCGGTGAACATATCCTCGAGCTCGTGGAAATACGCGGTTCCGTTGAGAACGAACTTCGAGCGCGGTTCACCGTCAACAATAAGCGTGACCTCGAACGTCCCCCCGGTGAACGATTTGTAAACCGCTCTGAGCCCTCTCACCGGAGCGTCAAAACATACGCCGGCGAAGCATATGGTATCGTTGTTTTTTTCGGCGTGCCATTTGCTGATAAGTTTCATATTCGTTTCCTCCGTTTTCCGTTGCGCCCTTCCGGCGTCATCGCTGGCGGCGTCATCGCTGGCGCTGATGATAGCATATAAGGATTATTTTTTCAAGCGGTTTCAGTCGGGACGACAGCGGCAACCGGGGGCAGGCAACCGGGGACAGAGGAGTGTTGCGGTGGCAATGGAGCAGCAGCGGCAAGGAGCGGCGGCAACTGGGGACAGAGCAACCGGGGACAGAGCAATGTTGCGGCGACAGCGGTGGAGGCGGCAACTGGGGACAGACCCCGGTTGCGGGAAAGGGCGGGGAGCAACCAGGGACAGACCACGGTTGCGGGAAAGCGTGTTAAAGGACCGCAACCGGCGGCTGGGGACCGGTTTTGGGGTGTAAACAGAATAGCTGACGAAGTAGCTGGACTGAAGGAAGCCCTAAACCGGGGTCTGTCCCCCGTTGCTGCCTTATGTTTTTGCCTTCCGGTTCATAAACTTTCAGAAATTTCGGACTAAAAGGCCGTTTTCTCACTGTTTTTGAGTCAAAATTGCCATAAATGTCGATTTTTGTCGAGAAATGACGATATTTGTCGATATTTTTAGCTTGCCGATCCGGCTTCGCTATGGTATGATTCTCTCGC
>CADBOE010000193.1 GCA_902796205.1 uncultured Ruminococcus sp.
CCGGCGATCAGGCCGGCGCAGAACGTGGCGTAATAATGAAAATCCTTCTGCATCAGGCGCCTCCGTTATGCCCTGCCGGCGCCGCCGCGTTGGCCGGATCCGCGTGCCCGGCCGCTTTCGCGGAAGTGAGCCGCCTGACGCGGAATCCCGAAACGATCAGCTCGAGCAGCATCACGAACGCCGTCAGATCGAATATGACAGTCGCCAGCGTGCTGATGATCGCGTCGAGCGCAAAATTGAAAACAAGTACGTCTGATATCACGGACAATCCCTGAAACACGAGCATAAACACGGCGAACACGAGGTACGTGCTTCCGCGGTCCTTTCCCTCTCCGGCCATTCTCGCGTTGATGCCGACGAACAATCTGACAGCCATGTCGATCACCAGCACCGCCGCGAAGACTACGTACACGATCACGACGGAATCCGTTTCCACCACGCGCGATTCAAGCGTCTTTTTCCAGTCGTCAATGCTCACGGCCATATAAAGCACGGTCTTCAGCACGCTCCAGGCGCCGAGCAATATGATCCCGAGGCCGATGATCGAAAGATTGTGCCGGTGTCTTCTCAGCTGCGTTTCCATAACAGGTCGCCGTCTTTATCCCTTCAGAGCTTTTTCGAGCATGTCGCCCAGCATGACGCGCACCGCGTGCAGGCGCGCATCATCCTTTGAATATGTGACAACGCTGGTCGATATCTTCGATATGAGATCGTCAACGGTCTTCCGGCCGGCGATCTCTTCGAGCATCGAAAGCATCTGATAATCCTCTATTCCGTCGCGGATGCCTTCAAGCCTGAGCGTCGGTATGGGATCGAGAGTGCCGAATTTATCGCCGCTGTACACGAGCACACCGTCTCCCGGGAAGGGATAGATCCAGTTCACGCTGTTGTTCCAGAAGTTTTCCTTCCAGTAGTTTACGGCCCAGTAAAGCATACCGGTGGCGTTCTGCTGCTTGATCTGCCACAGACTGATTATGGTTTCCGTTCCGTCGCTCGTGAGCTGCCAGTTGGCGTAAGGCTCGTTCTGTACGTCGCTGAGCGAGCATCTGTTGCAGATGTATATCCACAGCTCGTCTCCTCCGGCCACCCACGCGCGCACGCGGTCGGTGAACAGGCCGTATTTAACGTCCTGATCGATGCTCTGGAAGTATGAAACGTCCTTTATGAACGCAAGCTCGCGCGGCGTGAAGGCGTGAAGCTTCGGGCACCAGATGTTGATCATCTGTTCCATATAGCCGAGCATATCGTACTTCGAGGAGGCGAACGACGTGCTGTTCAGATCCTCGTCGAGGTCGAGATTCCGGTCAACGGGTACGACCCATCTGTAATCGGGCGTGTTCTGCCTCACCTTGTCGGTCTGCTGCTTCAGATTCTGGAGATCGGTCCTGATCGGATTTCTGGCGCCGGGCTCATCCACCTTGTAGTAGATCATTTTGTTTCTCCATGAAGGAGCAACGCCGCCGTTGTCCTCGGTAACGCTCATGTCGACGTTGTACCAGCGGAACGTGTTCGTCCTCGGATCGCTCAGATATTTGTTGCCTGTACTCGACGTGGGACCTCCCGGAACGTCGGCGAGATTGATCCTGTATTTGTAGAGGAAAAATTCGTAATATCTGACGGTCAGCTTGGCCGGATCCTTTTCCTCGTCGGAGAACTGCTGGCCGTAGCCCCATTTGAAATAATCGGGCCAGAGCAGGAACGCGGTGCGGAGCGTCGTTTCGTCGGTGAGTGCGAAATCCCACACTTTGACGGCGACCGGGGCCCGCCTTACCTCCCTGCCGGTCTCATCGTCATAAACGTGAACGACAGATTCGTACGTGCCCGCCTTCGTGGTTTTCGATGTGGTGAGGCGGATAACGAAGCCCTGTGAATTTTTGGCTGCGACTTCAACCGCTCCGGTGTACGGGGCGAGCGCATCCGGTATGAGCTTTCCGCTCACCCTGTGGTAATATTCGTAGCAAAGCTCGAACGGCACGGTATCTCCGGAAGCGTTTCTGAATTCGTCGACAACGATTCTTATCTTCATCGCCTTCCCGGGCGAAACGAAGAATTGCGCGTTTTCGGATTCGTTCTTCGCCATCCGCACGGTATAGCCGGTAAGTCCCGAAGATTTCGTGGTGGTTCTGAGCGTCTTTTCGGTCGAATGATCGAACCAGAGCGAGACGGAGGAATCCTCGTCCGCCGCTTTCAGCGTTTTATTCGCGAGAGGATCGCTGACGGATACGGGATCGCTGCCGAGAAGATATTTTTCATATCCGGCGCCGCGCATTGCCGACTCGTAATCGGGATAGAACGCGATCTCCCTGATTATCATATACGCGCCGGATTTCGTGGAAATAGCCGACCAGTTTAGATCAAGCGTCGTGAGCCGTGAAACGGACAATATTTTCGTGTCGCTCATGTCGACCACGACCGACGTCCAGCTGCCGTCTGGCAGGTATGCGGATACGGCCTTTACCTTTTCGCTCTGGTTGGAAACGGAAAATTTGCCGTCCGTGTTGAGCGTTTTTAATTTAATAACGATATATTTTGATTTTCCCCCCTCGGGGGCGCTTCTGCCGGCCGTTTTCGCGTAGGCGGCAACGTCAAAACGCACCTTGGGATTGAACGGTCCTCCGCTTTGCGTAAGGTCGAGCCTGACTCCGTCGGACGTCAACGAGATTTTCGACTGGGATACGTTGCTGAAGGCGGAGACTGTTTTTTCATTCCAGATACCGCATACGTTATCCGCTTCATCGTTTCCGGACGGCGTAGGCGCCGCCGTGGCGGTGGGCTTTACCGTCGGAGTCGCGGTCACGGCGGGACGGGCTGTGGCAGTTGGCCCCGCCGTCGGCGAAGAAGTCTGCGGCGCAGCAGTTAAGGTTGCTGCCGCCGTCGCCGTCGGATCGGCTCCGGGCGTTCCGGGGTTTCCGGGCGTTTCCTCCCCTGTCGCGGCTGGTGAAGAATCCGTTGTGGCGTCCGGAGACAACGACTGTTCCGCCGTCGCGGTCGCCTCGTCCGTCGCCGCGGGCTCGGCGGAAGCGGTCATTCCGGGTGTTTCCGGCGGGACCGAACCTGTTTCGTCAGTTGCCTCAATGACCGGGGAAACACCGCCGGGCGTTTGCCCGGGAATCGCGGTCCCGTCCTGTATTTCCGTCGGCAACGACGTCACTCCGCCGTCCGGCTGCTTCGGTGATCCGACGCAGCCACCCGCCGACAGAAGCATAACAAACGCGAGCAATATCACCGCTATCGACTTTTTCGTATCATTGAATCGCATCAAAATCCGCTCCTTTCGCTCCGGATGCGCACAATACCCATCTCCGCGTATTATATAATTTTTGCCGTCGAAAGGCAATACGTGCGGCGCCGCCGCAACCGATGTGCCGCCTGCAACTGCAACGGGGGCGCAACGGGGGACAGACCCGGGTTTCACTGCCGACGTCATTGAAACGGATCAGCGCGGAAATCAAGTTCCCGCAAGGGTTTTCACGATTTATTTCCCAATATTTCCCGAGCTTCCCACAATATTTCCGAATATTTTCCGACGTATGGCAGGTGCCGCGAATGACGTCCTGCGCGGAAGCTGCAACCGGGGACAGACCCGAGTTTCGGCCCCGTCCCCGAAGAGTGCAACGGGGGACAGACCCCGGTTTCCGGATGCTTCCGGTCAGCGCGGTACCGAAGCGGAAAGCGCTTGAAAACAGGGCGTTCATACAGAGCGCGAAAGCCCGCGGATGCGTCTCCGAGGTAATTTGGCGTCCCGACGATCAGCCGTCCGCGTTACGGATCGCGTCAAGCAATGTAAAAATTCTTCATAATATGCTTTATCCTCGTCTTTGAACACGTTGAAAATCACCCGGTCGA
>CADBOE010000194.1 GCA_902796205.1 uncultured Ruminococcus sp.
AGAAAACCCTTATAGTTCAAGGGTTTTCGCGTTGTCGAATGAAATATTGCTTCTAAAAAAATATGGTGCTAAAGTCTAAAGACGGGTGCCCGAAACCGGGGTCAGTCCCCCGTTGCAGGCCCCCGTTGCAGGCCTGTCCCCCGTTTCCCCCGTTGCACGGGCTCGTCTCAGCGGCGGCCCCGTCGAATTGACTTTACATCGAATAATGTGATATCATTAGCAATGTATCTGTATATTGAGATTTCACGCGCAAAGACGCAGAAAGAAGGACATCAAAAATGAAAATCACAGTTGCAGGAGTCGGATACGTTGGACTCTCCCTTGCCGTGTTGCTCGCGCAGAATCACGAAGTCACGGCCATCACCACGACGGAAGCAAAAGCCGAAAAGCTCAACCGGTTCATCTCACCCATCCAGGACGACGAAATAGAGCGATTCTTCGCCGAAGCCAGAGAAGGCGCCAGAAAGCTCAGCCTCACGACGACGACGGACCGCGACGCGGCCTACAGGAGCGCCGAACTCGTTGTCATCGCAACGCCCACGAACTACGACGACGTTAACCACTTCTTCGACACCAGCGCGGTCGAGGACGCGATCGAACGCGTGCTAAGGGTAAATCCGGGAGTCCTGATGGTCATCAAATCCACCGTTCCGGTCGGATACACCGACTCGGTCAGGCAGAAATACAACGTCGACAACATCATTTTCTCCCCGGAATTCCTCCGCGAATCGAAAGCCCTCTACGACAACCTGCATCCGAGCCGCATTGTCGTCGGCGCGTATGAAAATCAGGAAAAAGAAGCCGAGATGTTCGCCGAGCTGCTTCTGGAAGGAGCCGCCACCGAAGCGAAAAGAGCCGGCCGCGAGCCCGAAAACATAAAAACGCTCATTGCCCACCCCACCGAAGCCGAGGCGATAAAGCTGTTCGCGAACACGTACCTCGCCGTCCGCGTGTCATATTTCAACGAACTCGACACCTACGCGCAGACGAAAGGCCTCGACACGAGAAAAATAATCGAGGGCGTCTGCCTCGATCCGCGGATCGGAGGGCATTACAACAACCCGTCGTTCGGCTACGGCGGCTACTGCCTGCCCAAGGACACGAAGCAGCTGCTCGCGAATTACAAAGACGTGCCGCAGACGCTGATCGAAGCCGTCGTAAAGAGCAACACGGTCAGGAAGGATTTCATTGCCGACAGCATCATCGCAAAGCATCCGAAAACCGTCGGCGTCTACAGGCTTACGATGAAATCGAACAGCGACAATTTCCGCGCGTCCGCAATACAGGGCGTCATGAAGCGGATCAAGGCCAAAGGAATACCCGTTATCATCTACGAGCCGACGCTCGAAAACGGCAGCCTGTTCTTCAATTCGGAGGTCGTCAACGACATTGACCGCTTCAAATCAGAGAGCGACGTTATCCTCGCGAACCGTTTTGACAGCGCGGTCCTCGGCGACGTCGAAGAGAAAGTTTATACAAGGGATCTTTTCCGCCGGGATTGATTCCGGGAGCGATTGATTCCGGGACCGGCGGAGCGGCCGCAAGGCCACGCATGAAAGCATGACCGCATGACCGCCCGCCCGGCAGCGCTTGCGGACGCCGGACGCACCGGCTGACAGCGAAATGTCAAAAACGCCATGCCACGCCTGCCGGCAGCGCCAGCGGACGCCGGACGCACCGGCTGACAGCGAAACTCCATAACCGCCGTGCCACGCCGCCCGGGCTTCGCACCCGCACCAACACCGACACACCTGCACCGAACAATGAACTGCGACAGAATTTTCAACGAAATATACGGAAGAGAACCGGAAGGGATCGCCTTCTGCCCCTACCGCGTCTGCCCGATAGGCGCGCACTCCGACCACAATCTGGGAAAAATCACCGGCTTCGCCATCGACAAAGGCATCAGCATCGCATACAGCGCGAAGCAGAACGGCGTGGTTGAACTCGTTTCGCTTCAATTCGACAAACGCGCTCAGTGGCACGTATCGTCCGTACCGGGAGCGAAAACGAACGACTGGGCCGATTATCTGCGCGGCGCGACGTGGGCGCTCGGCAAGAAGCACGCGCTCCACACCGGCATCTGCGGCGTTATAGAAGGCAGCCTCCCCATCGGCGGCCTTTCCTCCAGCGCGGCCGTTATTCTCTCGTTCCTCTCCGCCCTCTGCAGGGTGAACGGCATAAGCCTCACCGGGCAGGAGCTCATTGACGTCGCGTACGACGCCGAGCTGAACTACGTCGGCGTGTCCGTCGGAAAGCTCGACCAGTCGTGCGAGGTGCTCGGTAAAAAGGATCATCTGCTCTATCTCGACACAAAAGACGGAAGCTACGAGCTCATCCCCGCTCCGACGTCAATGAAGCCGTGGAAGATCGCCGTTTTCTTCAGCGGACTCGAGCATTCTCTCGCCGGGTCGAAATTCAATATGCGCGTCGACGAGCTCCGCGCCGGAGTGTACGCGCTGCAGGCGTTTTCGGGAGCGGAATACGGGAAATTCGGCGAGGCCAACGCGAGAAACGTTCCGTATGACGTTTATCTCAGATACAAGGACCGGCTTCCTGCCCCGTGGGCCAGACGCTGCGAACACTGGTACACCGAATTCAGGCGCGTCGAGGCCGGAGCGGAGGCGTGGCGGCGCGGCGACGTCGAAGAATACGGAAAACTGTCGTTTGAATCGGGTCTCAGCAGCATAAAGAACTGGGAATCGGGCGCGCCCGAGCAGATAAAGCTGTACGAGATCATGACGCGGACGGACGGAATTTACGGCGGGCGCTTTTCCGGCGCGGGCTTCAAGGGCTGCTGCATGGCTCTCATCGATCCCGCATACGAGGAAAGCATCACGGAAAAGGTAACGCGCGAATATCTCGCGGCGTTCCCGCATCTTTCGGATAAATTCTCCGTTCATATATGCGAAAGCGCGAACGGAGCGGACACATGACGGCAACGGCGGCAGCGACCGACACGGCGACGGCGACGTTAACGGCGGCAGCAACCGCAGCGGCGGCGACAATAAACGAAGGAGGAAAAAGCATAATATGAAATGCGTTGTTCTCGCGGCCGGATACGCGACCAGGCTTTATCCCCTGACGAAAAACTTCCCGAAGCCGCTTCTTGAAGTAAACGGAAAAACGATACTGGACAGGCTCGTCTGCGACGTGGAAAGCACCGGCGCGGCGGACGGCTATATAATCATTTCAAACCACAGATACGCCGGTCATTTCAGAAAATGGGCGGAAGGAAAACCGTTCGCCGTCACGGTCGTTGACGACGGAACGGAATCAAACGAAACGCGGCTGGGCGCTGTAAAAGACCTGCAGTTCGCCATTGACACGCTCGGTCTCCGCGACGATCTGCTGGTCATCGCCGGCGACAATCTTCTCGATTTTTCTCTTTCGTCATTCATCTCGTTCGCCCGCGAAAAAGGCACCTCCTGCTCGATGCGCACGCTCGAACCGGACAGGGAAAAGCTCACGCGATGCGGGATCTCCGAGGTCGACGGAGACGGCCGCCTCGTTTCTCTCGAGGAAAAACCGGCGCATCCGAAATCATCGTGGATAACGCCGCCTTTTTATTATTACACCGCTGAGGACGCCGCCCGCATTAAAGAAGCGCTGGCCGACGGCTGCGGTACGGACGCGCCCGGCTCGCTGCTCTCGTGGATGTGCGTCCACACGACCGTTTACAGCATGGAGATGCCCGGAAGACGCTACGACGTAGGCGATCTCGCAAGTTATGAGGAAGTCAGAAGAATATACGGTGAAAAAGGTGATCATCAATGAAAAAAACGCATATCGATCTTGAAGGAAAATGCATTCTGGTCACGGGTTCCCCCGGATTTATCGGCGCGAATCTCGTATTGCGTCTGCTGGAGGATTACAAATACTGCACGATCGTCAGCCTGGACAGCATGAACGATTATTACGATCCCTCCCTCAAGGAGTACAGGCTCAGAATGATCGAGAAAAAGGCTCTGTCGCTGCACAGACGCCATATTTTCATCCGGGGCAGCATCGCGGACAGAATGATCGTCGACGGCGTTTTCGCCACGTACAGACCCGATATCGTCATCAATCTCGCCGCTCAGGCCGGAGTCAGATATTCGATCGAACATCCCGAAGTATATATCGAGAGCAATATCACCGGCTTTTTCAATATTCTCGAGGCGTGCCGCCACAGCTACGACAGAGGCGCGAAGGGAGTCGAGCATCTCATTTACGCAAGCTCCAGTAGCGTTTACGGCGGCAACAAAAAGGTCCCGTTCAGCACGAGGGACAGAGTCGACAACCCCGTCAGCCTCTACGCGGCCACGAAAAAGAGCAACGAGCTGCTGGCGCACAGCTATTCCAAGCTGTATAACATTCCGACGACCGGCCTCCGGTTCTTTACCGTTTACGGCCCCGCCGGGAGACCGGATATGTTCTATTTTTCCGCCACGAAAAAGCTGGCCGCGGGCGAGAAGATACAAATATTCAACTACGGCAAATGTATGCGCGATTTCACATACGTTGACGACATCGTGGAAGGCATCGTTCGAGTCGCCGGCGGCGCGCCGGAAAGGCGGAAAGGAAGGGACGGTCTGCCCGTGCCACCATACGCGATCTACAATATCGGCGGCGGTACTCCGGAAAATCTTCTGGATTTCGTGAATACGCTTCAGGAGGAGCTGGTGCGCGCGGGAGTGCTGAGCTCAGATTACGATTTCGAAGCTCACCGCGAGCTTGTGGAAATGCAGCCCGGCGACGTGCCCGTTACGTTCGCCGATTCATCCGCGCTCGAAAAGGATTTCGGCTTCCGCCCCGGCATCGGCATCCGCGAGGGGCTGCGCCGTTTTGCCGAATGGTATAAGGATTATTACGGGGTCTGAACGGGATCGCACCGATCTCCGGTCGCGTGAGCAGCGGTCCGGAACGGCGTCTCCGCTCACGTTCTGCCGCGCGTCGCCTGCGCGGCTTTTTTTGCGCGCCGCGGTCGGTCAAATTGGCCTCGACGGTCAGCAGCTTTCGGCGGTCAACGGCTTTCGCGGGATCAGTGGCTCTCAGGGATCAACGGCGTCCGCGTGATCAGCGGCTCTCAGACGGAATTGCCATCCGCGCGTCGCAAACGTCCGGCGTGCCGTATCTCCGTCCCTGTCAGATCGCTCCCAGTTCTTTCATCAGCCGGTCGCGCTTCACGGACTGCTTCATATCCTTCCTCAGCGTTCCGGGACTCCTGCCCGTCGAAACGCCCTGCCGCAGATAACGGCCGCTCTGATATATCCACGCGAAAGGCTTCAGCCAGCGGTGCTTTTTATACGCTTTCCAGTTCGCCTCCCCGGCCCTTTGCAGCCTCCGGAAAACGCCTTCCTTCTTCATGCCGGAAATGACGTTCTGCACCTTCCCGCCGGCTCCCTGCTTTCGGCCGAAATTTCCATATTCGAGCAGCAGCTCCATCAATCTTTCGCACAGCTCTTTATCCGCTCCCGCGCACCATGAGCGGCGGCTGCCGTCGAGCCCGAGAAACATTACGCACGTTCCGGCGGCAACCTTTGCCAGCCTGTCCATATTGACGGAAGCGAGCGCGTCGCCGAAGCCGCTCTCCCAGAAATCGTCGTCAACGACCTTTTCAACGTACATCATCCAGTCGATCAGCTGCCTGAGTCCGAGCCCGTTTTTCAGATGATTGCGTATGTGATCGATGAGCACGATGCCGTTGTCTTCGTCCGGCAGCATCGATATTTCCGCGCCGTCAACGCTTACGCGCACGGCGTTGGCAAGCCCGCGGTCAATAAACGTTTCGACGTCTCTGTCGTCGTGGCTGAAATGATGGTGCAGCTCGAAGGTAATGCCGTTTTTAACGAACGCCACGTGCCGCGCATAATCCTCGTTGGCGGGAACGTATTCGTACCCCGCGGCAGTCATTATTTCACGGCATTTATCAAAGAGCTCGCGCGGAACGATAAAATCGATATCGCCCATCATTCGCGCCCGCGGCGCCGGATAATAAACGGCCGCCGCCAGCCCCTTCAATACGGCAAACGGGATCCCTTCCCCGTCGAGCAGCGCCGTCAATTCGTTCTGGGCGTGGAGATAACGGATATACCAGGCCATATTTCTCATGCCGCTCTCGCGCCACGTCCCGTTCGCCGCGGAAGAAAGCCCGCTTTCGTCAGCCAGCCCGCAGGCCTCGATGCCGTCGATAGCAAGGCCGGCGATCCTTTGCGCCATTGCCTCGCGGTACACCTCGCGCCAGAGCTCTTCTCCGCGCGGGTCCGTTCCGGATCCCGGTGCGGGGAGAGCTTCTTCTTTTTTGCCGAAACACGCCGCTTTTATAAGCGAAAGCAATAATTTCTGTGCCGCGTTCATCTCATGGTCTCCGTTGTTTCGTAATTTGCCGGAAATGCTAAGGGATTTTCCGGTATTTTCCGAAAATTTGCCGGTGTTTTCCGGAAATTTGCCGATGTTTTCCGTTGTTTTCCGCCGTTTACGGAAAAATCTCCTGTATTTTCCGTCATTTCCCGGAATTATTCCGGTATTCCCCGATATTTTCCACTGCTTTCGGAAAAATTTTCCGGCATTTTCCGCTATTCCCCGGAAATTTCCCGATATTTTCCGCTGTTTTCGGAATATTTCCCGACATTTTCCGCTGTTTTCTGAATATTTCCCGGCATTTTCCGCTATTCCCCGGAAATTTCCCGATATTTTCCGCTGTTTTCGGAATATTTCCCGATATTTTCCGCTGTTCCCCGGAAATTTCCCGACATTTTCCGCTGTTCCCCGGAAATTTCCCGCTATACCGGATTCCTTCCCGGTCTTCCGGGCAACGCCCCTTCACGCCTTCCCTGCACTTTTCCAAACTGTTTTTATTGCAAACCCGCGCCGGATATGCTATCATTCCGGTATGACCGTTGACTCTGGGGTGTGCGGTAAAAGTCCGTTATTTTGAACCTACAGCTTCAAAAAGGGATTCCCCCATTGTACCGGATGTGAAGGTAGGGCCGCAAGCTAATTCCGCTGGCGATATCACGTTGCCGCGGCGGCGGAAGACTGAGCATTCGCTTGGGATACCCACCTGTCGTTAATGATAGGTGTCAAAGCCGGATGCGGCATCCCGGAGCACGGCATTCATTACCAGCGAGCCGACCATCGCCTGCTGTATTCGTTCTCCGCGTCGCGCATATCTTTGTCGCCGGCCCGCGCGCCTTCGCCGCGCTTTTTCTTTTCATCCCTGCTTTTTTCTTCAAGAATTCCGGAAAAAACGTCGCAGTCTCCGTCCGACATCGGAAGCTCTATCCATCTGTCGGTCCATGAAGAAAGATAAGCGGCGTTGGAAACGGAAAGCTCGTTTACGCCGTCATACCCCGGGGAAATGAGCTCTTCTCCCGTCAGAACCGCGGCGGCGAAATTTTCAAGTATAAGCGAATGGCCGTCTCTCCCGGCTTCATACGAAAACGTCCTGACGGTCATTTCCGGCATCCCGGATCCGCTGTCGCTCGTAAAGCAGAAATCGCGTTCGGAAACGCTGAGCTCCGTCATTGTCAGCAGCCCGTTTTCGAGTACGATTTTTCCTTTGTCGAACGCCATCTCAAGCCTGTTGGTGCCGGGCGCCTCTCCCGTTGACGTTACGAACACGCCCGTTGCCCCGCCGGGAAATTCGGCAAATACCGTCGCTTCGTCCTCCACTTCAATACGGTGGTATTTTCCCTGATAGCAGAAGCCGCGCACCCGTTCCGGCATACCGAGCATCCAGATCCACAGGTCGAGATTGTGCGGAGCCTGATTTATCAGGACGCCGCCGCCCTCGCCGTCCCACGTGGCGCGCCAGCTCCCGGAATCGTAATACGTCTGCGTCCTGTACCAGTTGGTAACGGTCCACGAGGATCTCTTGAGCGCCCCCATCGCGCCGCTTTTTATTATTTCCCGCGCCCTGGCGAAAAGAGGCTCGGTGCGCTGATTGAACATGATACCGAAGACCTTTCCGCTCCGTGCGGCAATTTCGTTCAGCCTCCGCGCGCAACGCAATTCCACGGCCTCCGGTTTTTCGCACAGCACGTGAAGCCCCCGGGCGAACGCCGCTTCCGCTATCTCCGTATGAAATCTGTGCGGAACAGACACGATCACCGCGTCCAGCCCGAGGCGGCGCGAATTTTCAAAAAGCTCTCCGTCGCTTGCAAAAACGGGCACTCCCGGGAAGACTGTCTCGAATCCGCGGCATTTTTCCCGATCCGTGTCGCAAAGCGCGGCAAGCTCCATCCCGCGTATATTACCGGCGAATATCTGCCTTGCATGGATCGAACCGATGTTGCCGACGCCGATTACCGCGGTCCTTACTGTCCCAGACATAACGCGAGCCTCCGCATCACACGCCGCCGTAGGTCCCGCTCGTGTCGCTGTAGACGGTCTGAACGTTTTCCTTGCGCCGCGAAGTTTTTACGCGCTTCATGAGCTCGCGGTAGTACAGCTCGTCGTCAAACGGAAGCTCGATCTCTTTCCCCAACCAGGCGGACAGGTGCATCGCGTTGGACAGGGTCAGGCCGTTAATGCCCTCTTCGCCGCCCGCGATAAGCGGCTCGCCGCGAAGAACTGCCGCGGCAAACGCGTTCAGCACGCCGGAATGCTGTTCGTTTTTCCCGTCCGTCTCCACTTCGACCGTGGTCGAGGCGGGAGCTCCGAACGCGCTTTTGCATACTTTCGTAAATTCGGGCTCCGGCATCTCGAGCTCGGTCAGGAAAAGCTTTCCGGCGTCGGCAACTATCTTTGCGCCGTCCATCGTGATCTCGAATCGGTTTGAGCCGGGCGCGTCGCCGGTCGACGTTATGAAGGTTCCCGTCGCCCCGTTCGGATATTCGACGAACGTCGTGACGTCGTCCTCCACCTCTATGTCGTGCCATTTTCCGAAGTACATGTGGGTGTGGACTTTGGACGGCATTCCGCAGATCCATTGCCAGAGATCGAGGTTGTGCGGGCACTGGTTCAGCAGGACGCCGCCGCCCTCGCCGCTCCACGTGGCGCGCCATGCGCCGGAATCGTAGTAGGCCTGAGGCCTGTACCAGTTGGTTATTATCCAGCTCGTGCGCCTTATTTCCCCGTATTTTCCGGATTTCACAAGCTCCCGCATTTTTCTGTAGAGGCAATCCGTCCGCTGGTTGAACATCATTCCGAACACGACGCCCGCGGTTTTCGCGGCCTCGTTCATTTCTTTCACTTGTCTGGTGTAAACGCCGGCGGGTTTTTCGCACATGACGTGAATGCCGCGCCTGAAGCATTCCATGACGTATTTGGGATGAAAATAATGGGGTACGGCGACAATGGCCGCGTTGACCATTCCGCTGTCAAGCATTTCCTCGGCCGTTCCGAAGCGACCGATCCCGCTTCCGAGCCTGGATTCGGCGTAGTCAAGTCTTTCGGGGTTGATATCCGCAACCGCCGTGATCTCTATTTCGGGGCATCTGCCTGCCAGCACGTTTGCGATGTGGCCGGAGCCCATATTGCCCACTCCGATGATTCCGAGTCTGACTTTTTCCATGTTGTTCCTCCGTGACGTCTTTGTGTATTATTTGGGTCAAAGGTGTTCCGTGATGATTTTTTCAGTTAGATTTTTCGCTATTTTCCGGAATTTTCCGATATTTTCCGCAGCCGGCGGAGTATTTTCCGGTATTTCCCGGTATTTTCCGCAGCCGGCGGATTATTTTCCGCTATTTTCCGGTATTTTCCGCAGCCGGCGGATTATTCTCCGGTATTTTCCGCAGCCGGCGGAGTATTTTCCGGTATTTCCCGGTATTTTCCGCAGCCGGCGAATTATTTTCCGCTATTTCCCGGTATTTTCCGCTATACACTTTAATTGATACCCTGCGCTTTGAGATATTCGTAGCTGCGTTTCAGACAATCGAACGGATTTTCGCCGTAGCAATCGTCCTGCTCTACCAGCAGATACTCCGTACCGGCTTTCTCCGCCTTCTCCAGCACGCGGTCGAAATTGATATTGCCGTCGCCGACCGGAGCCATACGGGGCTGTTTGTCGACGCACGACATATCCTTCAGGTGGATGCACGGCACACGTCCGGAAAGCTTTTCGATCCACGCGGCCGGATCGCCTCCGCCGTACTGGATCCAGTACGTATCGAGCGTAAAGCCCATTTCGTCGGCGGGGAATTCGTCGGCGAGTTTCTCGATATAAAGTCTTCCGTCGGCGGCTTTCATGAACTCCATATTGTGATTGTGGTACATAAGATACCCGCCTGCAGCCTTTATCCGCGCCGCCGCATCTCTGAATCCGCGCACGAAATCGTCATAATCGGACGGTTTGCCGAGCCCGCCGGGCATACAGCCGATCCCGACGCGGCGGCAGCCGAATATTTTGTGCTCCTGCACGGTTTTTTCGGGCTCCGTCCGGATTTTGTTGACGTCGTAATGTGTAAGAACGCATTTAAGGCCGTTTCCGGAAAGCTTTTCCGCCATCCATTCGGGCTCGTATGCGCACACACCGGAAAGCTGAACGGTGGTATATCCCATGTCCGCCACCTTTTTGAGAGTCGTTTCAAGGCCTTTCAGGTCTTTGCAGTATTCTCTGACAGTATAAAGCTGCGCGCCTGATATCATTTTCGTACTTCCTCCTCTGCTTTTTCGTTGATAAGAGCCTTAAGCGAATTGACCGCACAATCAAACGCCTCGTCCGCCGTCGCGAAAACGCCGTTGTTGACCGAAGCGCTTCCGCCGTCCTTTTCGAGTGCGGCAAGACCGTCAAATACCGTAAGATGCGGTTCGACCGTCAGCATTCCGGACGAGAAACCGCGCAGAAGCTCTCTGACGTTGCCGTCGCCACAGCCCGCCGGAACGACCTTGCCGCCGTATTTCGCATCCTTTATGTGCATATATTCCACGTACGGACCGAGAATTATCCACGCCTTGAGGGTATCAACGCCGCACTGCACGAAATTGGCAGGATCGAACACGGCTTTTATCCCCGGTATTTCGCGGTGAATTTCGGCGCACCGTTCGGGAACGTCGCCGTATATCCCTTTTTCGTTTTCGTGACAGAGCACGATCCCGGCTCCTTCCGCTTCGCGGGCAAACAATCCGAGCCTTCGCATGACCTCGTCTTTGTATTTTCCGGCATTTCCCGCCGGGACAAAAAAGCTGAACATCCTGATATATTCCGCCCCGAGAGCATTGGCCGTCTCGAGCCCCGCCCTGAAAATATCGAAATGGGGGCCGAAATCCTGTTCGACGTCATATTTGCCGAACGGAGATCCGACTGAGCGCACGGAAATACCGGCGTCCGCCAGCCTTTTTCTTATCTCCGTTGCCTCCGCGGGCGTCATTTCCCCGACGCTTTTGCCGTCAACGTTTCTGATTTCAAGAAATCTGATCCCGTTTCTTGAAAGCGCGTCTATCTGTGCGCCGAGCGACGATCCGGCCTCGTCTCCGAACGCTGCAAGCGTGTATGCTCCGCAGGTTCCGCCTTCAGTGAATGCCATATCAATTATTTTCCTTTCTGAAACGTATATATTGCCACGGCCCGGGAACGATCCGCGCCCTCGACGCCGTTGCGTCGGTTATTTTTTCGCATATCGCGTCAACTTCCGCCTCGCCGGCCCAGACCGGGAACAACACGTCCTGGCCGTAAACGGGCTGCTCCGCCAGAATGTCGCCGCGGTAATCCCCGAGCAGATTACGCACCCTGCCGGAGTCGGAATAATCCGTCCGGACGTCCAGTCTGCGGCAATACATGACCTCGTCCGTGCCGGCGATGTCAAGACACATGGCGGCGCTTCCGGAGTATGCCCGGACAAGTCCGGCGGCCCCGAGCAGCGTTCCGCCGAAATATCTGGTAACAACGACCGCGCAATTCGTCAGCCCCCGCTTTCTTATGACTTCGAACACGGGCAATCCGCCGGTTCCCTGCGGCTCGCCGTCGTCGGAATAGCGCGAAAAAAGCCCGTCTTCTGTTTCCGCCAGATAGGCGTAAACGTGATGTCTCGCGTCCGGATAAAGCTCCCGCCTCTCTTTTATGAAGGCAACGGCCTCGGCCTCGCTGTTTACCGGCTTTACGGCAGCGATAAATCTCGACTTTTTTTCAGTCAGCTCCGCTTCCGCTTCCGCGCCCGGCGTGCAATAAGATTTCGCAGCCAATTTCTTTCCGTTTCCTTTCAGTCTCATTCCGGTTTCGTTTCGGTCTGTTTGCAACCGCTCCTGCGCCCGGTCGCCTTACGTCAATTTTACAACAACGAGCCTCTTTTTGGCAAGGGCGGCAAAGGGGCCGGGCAACCGGGGACAGAGTAGCGGTGCGGCAACTGGGGACAGACACCGGTTGCGGAAAGGTACGGAAAAGGCCGCGACCGGCGGCCGGGCCCGCGCCAGGGCCCGGTTTTGTCTTTAACAGAAGCCCAAAACCGGGGTCTGTCCCCGGTTGCCGCAAGGATCGAAATCTGTCCCCAGTTGCCGCAAAGATCGAAAAAATTTTTCCGTCCGCCAGCCTTACGGCCGGCCGTCCGGAAAGAAAAGCACCTGAAATTACGTTAAATCAGCCCGAAACGCAAAAAACTCTTGACATAACCAGCCCTGAACGGACGGAATCATACAAATCAGGAA
>CADBOE010000195.1 GCA_902796205.1 uncultured Ruminococcus sp.
AATCCCGCACGAGCCCGTCGCCGTGAGGCGGAATCAACGCGCGCTGTCTACCCGGGCCGCAGTCCGGGGAAAAAGTCATTGGCCGCTGCCGCGGCTGAGAAGGCCGTCAGCGCGTTTCGCCGCAGTCGAAATATCCGTTTGCGTCAAAAACAGACCCGCCAATGACCGCGAGCGCCGGTCGGGTCCTGATTATTCCGTGAAAAGAGGAGATTGTTATGAACAGAAAAAGCAATGGCAGATTGAAAATGCTTGCGCTGATGCTGTGCATGGTACTGGCTGCGGTAACGGTACTGGCTGCGGCAGGATGCGCAAAGAAGGCGGAAGAAGAAAAGCCCTTCCCGACGACGGTCTACAAGGGCGGTACTGCGGAGGCGCCTGCCGAGTTAGGTCAGGGCGCGAAGTCGTTCACGTTCAGCGTTACTTACAAGGACGGCAAAAAGGACGTATTCAGCGTAAAGACTGACAAGACCACGGTCGGAGCCGCTCTTCTGGAGCTCAAGATCATTGCCGGCGAAGACAGCACGTACGGGCTGTACGTTAAGCGCGTCAACGGCGAAATGCTCGATTTCGACGCCGACAATATGTACTGGGCGTTTTACATGAACGGAGCGTATGCAGATACCGGTGTGGATACTACCGATATCACTGACGGGGCGGAATATTCATTTGTCGCCACGAAGGGTTAAAGGTTGACGGGCGCACTGCGAGAGGGCGTCAGGCAATGCCGGTAAAGCGGTTCGGCGGCAGATAATTACAGAGCTGCGTCAGCCGGGCCGGCAAAATGACGGTTTTAAGAAGAACCGGTGTGATCCTGCTTTGAGCGTGGTTGCACCGGTTTTTTGTGATCGACAGGTGATTTTGCTGCGGGATTTTCCAATATTTCCCGTTATTTTCTCCAGTCGCTGGATTATTTTCCGCTTATTTTCTGATATTTTCCATAATTTTCTGTTATTTTCCGCAATCATCCTTGAGGCTTTGTGTTGCTGCCCGTTTTTAGTGAAGCCTGTTCAGTTTCTTATGTTAAAGTGTTGAACTCAAAAACAGTAGAAGCGGCAATCGAAATTATAGTTTTAATACTGAAATGCAGGCGAGAACTTATTCTAATAATTGATAAATATTACGCACCAAGCAATGCTCGGTGCGTACCTCATAAAGCTTAATTTATTAAGATCGATTTCTTAGGCGCGATTGCTGATAGAATTCAAAAGACCTGTCTGCCGTTCTTTAAAGCGATAACTTCAATCATTGTTCTTATTCCAAAGTGAAAACCGTAGGAAGAACGCTCCCGCAAAGCCGCATCCCCTCACGGCCGTTCCATTATGCTGAGATACGCCGGCCTTATGATCTTGTCCATGCATATGAGCTCCTCGAGCCGGTGCGCGCTCCAGCCGACGATCCTCGCCACGGCGAACATGGCCGTATAAAGCTCGCGCGGTATGCCGAGCATGTCGTAAACGAATCCGCTGTAAAAGTCCACGTTCGGGCTGACGCCTTTATATATCCTGCGTTTGCGGGCGATAACGCGCGGCGCTATCTGTTCGATGCTCTTATAAAGAGCGAGGTCGTTTTCGCGCCCCTTTTCGGCGGCCAGATTTTCGACGTAGCTTCTGAAAACGCGCTCCCTCGGATCCGAAAGGGAATAAACGGCGTGCCCCATTCCGTAAATCAGGCCCTTCCGGTCGAAAGCTTCGCGGTCAACGATCTTTTCCAGATAGCTTCCTATCTCGTCCTGATCAGAATAGTCTTTTACGGCCGCCCGTATATCGTCCACCATATCCATCACTTTGATATTGGCTCCGCCGTGCTTCGGCCCTTTGAGCGAGGACATTGCCGCCGCCATCGTTGAATACGTATCGGAGCCGGAGGAGGTGACGACGCGCGTGGTGAACGTGGAGTTGTTGCCCCCGCCGTGTTCCATATGGAGGATCAGCGCCGCATCGAGAACCTTCGCCTCGGTCGGTGTGAACTTCTGATCGTTCCGGAGCATCATCAGGAGATTTTCGGCCGTCGACAGCGATCTGTCGGGGTGATGGATCACCATGCTGCCCTTGTTCGCGTAATGGTTGAACGCGTGGTACGAATAGACCGCCAGCATGGGGAAAACGCTGATGAGCGAAATGCACTGGCGGAGCGAATTTTCGACCGTATCGTCCGAAATGTTTTTGTCGTACGACGCCAGCGTCAATATCGCTTTCGTCATTGAATTCATTATATCGCCGCTCGGCGCCTTCATGATGACGTCGCGTGTGAAGTGCGTCGGCAGTTTTCTCTGCTCTCCGATCAGGCGCCGGAACGTTTTTTCGTCGGCTTTGTCCGGCATTTCGCCCATCAGCAGGAGGTAGGCGACGCGCTCGTAGCCGGGGCCGTTCGCCGACGAGGGGTCCAGCAGGTCTTCAACGCGTATTCCGCGGTACCAGAGTTCGCCGTCGCATGGCACTTTTTCGCCGTTTTCTCCGGTTCTGAACGATATAATATCCGAAATTGAGGTGAGGCCGGCCACGACGCCGTTTCCGCTTTTGTCCCTGAGTCCTCTTTTTACGCCGTGCTTTTCGTAGAGCTCGGGCGGGAACGAATCGTGTTTAACGCAAAGGCCGGCTTTCTGTGCGGCGTATTCATGAATATCTATTTTGGTCATTTTTCATTCCTCCCTGTGACGTATGATGCTATTTTTTTCCGGATGCGTATGAGAGCCGCCGTGTCTTCCTCTCCGAGCGCTTCAAGGAGACCGGCCGTACGCTCGATGACGTTCCTGTGGTGATTTTCCGCGCGCTCGACGCCCTGTCCGGTTATCGAGACGACGGTTTGTCTGTTGTCCGCCGGGTCGATCCTTCTCACGACCAGACCGCTCTCTTCGAGTTTGTTGAGAACGGCGGCAATCCGCGCCGAGCTGACTCCGGTCTGTTCGCCGAGCTCTTTCGGCAGCGCGCTTCCGCCTCTTTTCAGAAGACAATACAGGACGAGGTGCTCTCCCGTAACCATTTTGCTGAAATTCTGTTCCTGCCTCAGATTTGCCGCGTCTTCAACGAAGGAGATGATTTCCTCCGCGGCCTGTATGTAATCCATTCCGATTCCGATGCCGTTGCCTTTCCTGTGTTCTGGTGTGTCTTTCCGCGGAAAATGAAAACGTCTCAACGTAAGGACGTGATTAGCTAACGGTGTTAGCTAATTGATTATAGCACGGAGACAATCTGCTGTCAATGATTTCAACGGGTGCAACGGTTGCAATGCAACGTGGGACAGGGTGCAACGTGGGACAGAGTGCAACGGGGGACAGACCCGGGTTTCGGGCTCTTATGACAGGAATTACGGAAAACGTCGAAACCGGGCAGGCAAACGCTTTTCCGGCTATATTTTCCGTTATTTCCCGGAATTCTACAACGGGTAGAGAAGGCTGCAACGGGGGACAGACCCGGGTTTGCGCACCGTTTCAGGCCTCTGTCCCCGCTAAGGGTGCAACGGGGGACAGACCCGCGTTTCGACGCAGGGATCGATAAGGCCGAGAGAGCCGTAAAGCAAGCTGCAGCAAGGCTTTTCCGTTGTTGTTTTGTGATATTTTCCACTATTTCCCGCCGCTTAACGGCATACAAAAAACGCTGCGAATATTCGAAGCAGCGCATCCATTTTTTTAATTAAATATTATTCAGAAAGTTAAAAGGATGAAGGATTCAGGATTCGTTGACCCTTTTTCCGGAAATGTGTTCAGGAGTCAGTGCGAGCAGTACGGTACCGGGACCGGAATTGATCAGCTCGTTTTTTATATAGTCCTCATCATCGGTGAATCTGTAACTGAGTTTGCGGCAGACCGAATATACGGCGTCCGGGTCGTCGATCACCCGGACGCGGCCGAAGACGACAACGGAACGAAAATCGAGCGACCAGTGATTATCGCGCGGCTTGCCGCCGTCGATCACGCAGAAGGAGACCTTGTCGCATGCGGAGATCGAATCCAGCTTGTGGCCGCCGCGGCCGCTGTGAAAATAAATGATTCCGGAACCGGGATCGTAATAATGGTTCATGGGGATGCCGTAAGGATAGCCGTTGTCGCCGCGCACGCTCAGCACGCCGCGAAGTTCATTCATGAGTATCTCGATGCATTCTTCACGGCAGATGACCTGCTTTTTTCGCCTCAATTCCCTGAACGAATTATTTTCCGCGTCCGGCCGCTCTGCTTTATCCGCGTCCGTTTGCACTGCCGTTCTCATTGCTTTTCCCACGCTTCAACGCTCTCCTTCCACGTCCGCGAAATAACCCGTTCGCCGTCACGATGCCGCCAGTAAGCCGTTATAATGCCGTCATCCGTCATCTTTCATCTCACCGTCACGAGGACCGCGCGGCAGCAGGGAAGCCCGAACGAATAAACCGTCCTGCCGGAGCCGTCGTCCGCCGGCCGCACGTCGGGCATGACGCCGAACCCTTTTCCGTCCGAGCTGAGAAAACGCACGTCACGGTTGTACGTCGAAAAAGAAACAACGGCGTCGTCCGCGCACTTTCCCGTATAATCCGTCGCGTTCAGAATAAGCAACGCGCGGCGGGACGGATCGTCACGCCCGGTCATTTCCCCGACGACGATCGACGAACCGGGAGAAACGCAAAGATCGCGCACGTACCCGAAATCGAGCGACGAAAACGTTTTGAGAGAAGGATGCGAGCGGACCGGGCCGACGTTCTCGAAGCCGGCAAGATACGTTCCGACGTTCCGGTAATTCATATATTCGCGTCCGAAAGCGCGAAGCTCGGCGTTTACCTCCGCGAGCTTGCCGTACTGCTCCGTCTTGTTTCCGTTCTTATCGAGAATATTATTGTTCCACCAGCCCGCGGTCCAGCACGCCCAGTTTATCGCCACCGCCCCGTAGGCGAGCGCGCAATACGCCTGAAAGCGCATCTGGTCGGCGGACGTGAAATCGCATTCGTTACGGCCGTTGCACTGCGGGATATACCAGAAATCGCGCCCCGTGCGCCGGCACGCCTCGGACACGATCCTGAAATTGTCATACATCATCCCGAGTCCGTTCACGTCCATCGCGTACACGTAAAAATCATAGCTGATATACGGCAGACAGACCTTTTCGACGTACTCCCTGATGTGCTCCTCGTAATTCACCGTACCGAGCTGATTGAGCGCCTGGCTCCCGGAATTCTCGGCGACGGACGCGTAATTCGGATACAGATTCAGATAGGGGAGCTGCTTCGGAAAAAGCTGTTCCATCGCCGCGCAGACTCTGCCGTAATGCCCGAAATCCCGCGCTGACGGCTCGTCGCCGATATCGATCATCCACACGGCGGGGTGGTCAACAAAATCCGCCGCTCCCTCGGCATATTTCGCGACGGGATTTGCTTCGGCCATTGTTCCGGCGTTCGATCCGTCGCCGCCCCACCAGCCGGGAACAATTCCGGACAGCACGCACCCGATATTGTACTTTTGAAGCAGATCGAGAAAATCGACGGAAGGAGATCGCAGGCATACGATCATGTCGATTCCGGCTTCTTTCAGCTCGCGAACGTGTTTTTCGGTTCTTGCGTACGTGTCGACGATGTACGTCCCTATCAGCAGCCTTCCGCGGTCAATCCGTGTGTTCATTTACCATACCTCCCTGATTATCTGTTTCCGGAATCCGGATTTTCACGCTCCGGACCGTCTCTCGCACCGTGCCGTTTTACGGCGCCGTACCGTCTCTCGTCC
>CADBOE010000196.1 GCA_902796205.1 uncultured Ruminococcus sp.
TATAACGGAGAATCGATATGACACTTACAGAAAGATTTTTGAAATACGTTTCTTTTCCGACTATGTCCGACGAGAACAGCGATACGTCCCCCAGCACCGGAAAGCAGCTCGTGCTTGCCAAGGAGCTTCTCAGGGAATTGAAGGCGCTCGGACTCAGGGCGAGGCTCGATGAATTCGGATACGTTTACGGTGAGCTTCCCGCGAATACCGGAGATATAAGCGAACGCGTGGGTTTCATCGCCCACATGGATACGTCCGACGCGGTAACGGATACCGGGATCAGACCGCGGGAGCTACTCTACGGTGGCGGGGATATTTTTCTCGGAGAGCACGACGGGAAAAAGGTCGTGATGAAGGTTTCAGATTATCCCTGTCTCGAGGAATTCAAGGGAAAGCAACTGATCGTTACCGACGGGTCGACTCTTCTCGGCGGCGACGACAAGGCCGGCGTGGCGGAGATCGTTACGGCGCTCGAGGAGCTGATCGCATCAGGCGCTGCGCACGGGAAGATTTCCGTCTGCTTTACTCCTGACGAGGAGATCGGACGCGGAGCGGATCATTTCGACGTTGAGGCGTTCGGAGCGGACTATGCTTATACGGTCGACGGCGGCAGGCTCGGCGAGGTCGAATATGAAAATTTCAACGCCGCTTCGGCAAAAATCGTCGTTAACGGTATTTCGATCCATCCGGGAAGCGCGAAAAACAAGATGGTGAACGCGGCGGCTATCGCCTGCGAGCTCCAGAGCATGCTTCCGAAGCGTCAGGTGCCGGAGAAAACCGAAGGGTATCAGGGCTTCTTCCACCTGACGTCGATTAGCGGATCGACGGAGCGGGCGGAGCTGTCGTATATCATACGCGACCATGACCGCGGTCTGTTCGGGGAGAAGAAAAAGCTCATGAAGGAGCTGGCGAGGAAGCTTAACCGGAAATACGGCAAAGGTACCGTCGAGATAACGCTTACCGATTCATATTACAACATGAAGGATGTGCTGGCCGATAAAATGTACGTCGTAGACAAGGCGATCGCGGCGATGCGCGAATGCGGCGTGGAAGCCAGATGCGTGCCTATCCGCGGAGGAACGGACGGCGCAAGGATCTCCTATATGGGACTTCCGTGCCCGAATCTGTGCACCGGCGGAGAGAATTTTCATTCACGCTTTGAATTCGTCTGTACGGAGGATATGAGAACGTGCACGGAGATCGTGAAGAAATTGATGGTCGCAAAATGACCGACCGGCTTTTCAGCTGCCGGAACGGAGCGAAATGCGGCGGGTGCGTCCTGTCCGGCGAACCGGCGGGGTACCGGGCGTTTACCGGGCGGAAGGCGGCGCGCCTTAACGGTATGCTTTCCGCTTTTTGCGAACCGGATCCGTTTTGTTACATGGACGATCCGGCGGGCTACAGAAGCAAGGTCCATATCGTTTTCGGCATGGACGGACGAAAACGTGTGTCGGGGATGTATGCCAGAAACTCTCACCGGGTAATACCGGCTGCTGAATGTGTCATCTCGGACGGCGCCGCCTGGCATGCCGCGTCTGTTATCCGGAAGCTCGTCGACGGCTTCGGATTGCAATATTACGACGAGGATAGAGGCACGGGCCTGATACGCCATCTTCTGGTCCGCTCGTCCGCGACAACGGGGCAGGTGATGGCGGTACTGGTCACCGCCGGACCCGTGTTTCCGGGCAGGCGGAATTTCGTGCACGAAGTACGCAAACAACTTCCGCAGCTGACAACGTTCGTCCAGAATATCAATTCCGGACGGACCACTCTCATTCTCGGCGAAAGACAGAACGTTCTTTTCGGACCGGGATATATCGAAGACAGGCTGCTCGGAAAAACCTTCCGCATTTCGCCAGGATCGTTCTACCAGGTCAATCACGACGTTGCCGGAAAAATATATCTGCGAGCGTTGGAGCTGGCGAAGCTCGGGCCGGACGACGTTCTGCTCGACGCGTACTGCGGGACGGGAACAATAGGCATTTGCGCCGCGGACAGCTGCTTCGGGGTGATCGGGACCGAGCTGAATCCGGACGCCGTCAGGGACGCAGCTGCCAACGCGAAGATCAACAACGTTTCAAATATCATTTTCGTCCGGGGAGATGCCGGGGAGCTCCTGTCCGGCGGCGGTCTGTCATTCCGCGGACGCCGGCCCGACGTTATCCTGCTGGATCCTCCGAGAAGCGGCAGTACGCCTGAGTTTCTGCGGTCGGCCGCACAGGCTTCCCCCCGTGCCATAATATACGTTTCATGCTGTCCCGAGACGCTGATCCGCGATATGTCGTACCTTGAAAAGCTCGGCTACCGGGCAGAGCGGGCGGGAGGCTTCGACATGTTCGGGTTCACGGAGCACGTGGAGACCGTCGTCCTGCTGTCAAGGAAATGAGGTCGACAGCGGGAAAATGGCTTGAATTAGGGCATTTTGGGGATTTGGTAGTCAACAGGAGAGTGGATAAGTTTCCGCTGAGCGAGAGGGCAAAATCAAGGAATTCTGCTGTTGTAACTCTTGTTTCGCTATCAAAGACAAAAATCAGAGA
>CADBOE010000197.1 GCA_902796205.1 uncultured Ruminococcus sp.
ACTCTTCGATGGTGCTGTTCTACCTCTTTTCGGCCCGGTAGAGAATGATTCTACCGCATGTAAACTGACGGTAGAGTTGCGCAAAAGATCCCGGTTTTACCGCGTTTCAGGCGCCTCAGGGTTGATTTTAATTATAAACGGTGATATACTTGATTATGTGATGCAAGATTCATTATTTGACATCCGACTATACGAAACGATTTACCGGAACACCTGCATATGGAAGATTTGAAACAGATTATTTCCAATAACATATCTTATCTGCGACGCTCGAAAGGAATGACACAGTCAGAACTCGCGCAGAAGCTCAATTATACAGATAAGGCCATCTCGAAATGGGAACGCGGCGAATCTATCCCCGACGCCGTCATTCTCAAAAAGATAGCTGATATCTTCGGCGTTTCGATTGACTATCTTTTTACAAAAGAGCATACGAGCATTTTTTCGAAGACCGACGGCAGCTTCAGCAGACTCAGGAGACGGATTTCCAACAGAAAATTCATCCTCGCGATCTGTCTCGTTCTCGTCTGGCTCATCGCCACTCTTGTTTTCGTCATAACCCATTCCGCCGTTAAAAGCAGGCTCAATATACTTTCGTTCGTATTCGCGCTTCCGGTCACATTTATCGTCTGGCTCGTCCTGAATTCCGTATGGTTCTCAAAGCGCAGAAATTTCTTGATCATATCGTTTCTGCTATGGTCTGTCCTTTTCTCCATATCCATAACGTTCGCTCTTTTCGGGATCAACGTATGGTACATAATGATACTCGGCATTCCCGGGCAGGCTATCATCGTTCTTTGGTCGCGCATTCGTATTCTCGGCAGAAAAATCACCAGGAAAGGCAGCGCGCAGCCTGAGCCGGAGGACACGCCCTCCCCCGGAGATCAGGACGCCGGCTGATAGCGTTTTTCTCTTATCCTGCTCTTTTTTAGCTCCGGATCAGCGCGGCGGTCACGGTACACGTTCGCCCGTCGCTGCGCCCCGTCTGTTGCAAGTTTTCAAGTGACAAAATGACCGTAATATGTTAAAATCAACGACGACCTTCCATCCTCGCGGTTCATTTCTATTCGTGAGGTAAGGGTTCAATCATAATGATCTGAAACGGAGTTTTTGACAATGGACAACGAGATCCTTGAATTACTTGACAGGGACAGCAATCTAACTGCAAGAGACATCGCAGTCATGCTCGAGGCCGACGAAAGCGAGATCGAGCGCAGAATCGACTATTTCAAAAACGAGGGAATCATAGTCGGAAACAAAATAATGATCAACTGGCGCAAGACCTCGCGCGAATTTGTCACCGCTCTCATCGAGCTTAAAGTCACGCCTCAGTTCGGGCGCGGCTTCGATCAGATCGCGGAACGCTTTTATCAATACGAACAGGTAAAAAGCGTTTATCTGATGTCCGGCGCGTACGATCTCGCACTCCAGATAGAAGGAACAAATCTTAACGAGGTCGCGCTTTTCGTCGCCGAAAAACTTGCGCCCATGGACGCGGTCGTCAGCACCGCCACGCATTTCGTCCTGAAAAAATACAAAGAAGACGGAATTATGTTTGAAAACAAGCCGTCCGACGACAGACAGGTGATGGTTCTTTGACTTCTTCTTTCGATCCGGAAAAACTCCTGAATAAAACACTCGTTTCGCTTCCGCCGTCAGGCATCAGGAAGCTGTTCGACATCGCGTCCACGATGGACAACGTCATTTCGCTCGGTATAGGCGAGCCCGATTTTATCACGCCGTGGCATATCAGAAACGCCGGAATTCGTTCTCTCGAAAAAGGGCGCACACAATACACTTCTAATTCCGGTCTCGGCGAACTGCGCTCGCAGACTGCAAAATATCTTAAAAGAAGATTCGGAATGGATTATAACGCCGACGAAATACTCATTACCGTCGGCGGATCCGAAGCGATCGATCTCACGATGAGAGCATTCATTTCTCCCGGCGACGAAGTGATCGTTCCGCAGCCGAGTTTTGTCTGCTACGGTCCCCTCGCCGAGCTTGCCGGCGCCGTTCCCGTATATCTCGAGCTGAAGACCGAAAACGATTTCAGACTGACGGCCGCTCAGCTAAGGGAGAAGATAACTTCAAAAACGAAATTGATCGTTCTCCCCTTTCCGAACAATCCGACAGGCTCGGTCCTCGAGGCTGACGAGCTTAAAGAGATAGCCGACGTTATCCGCCGGACGGACGCGGCTGTACTTTCCGACGAAATATACGCTGAGCTGACTTATACCGGAAAAAGACACGTTTCCGTTTCCTCGCTTCCGGGAATGAGGGAACGCACCGTCGTCGTAAGCGGCTTTTCAAAAGCGTTTGCGATGACCGGCTGGCGTCTCGGATATGCCGCCGCTCCCGCGAATATAATCAAAGCCTTAACAAAGCTTCACCAATATGCCATCATGTGCGCGCCCTCGGCAAGTCAATATGCCGCGATAGAAGCGCTCTCCGAAGGCGACGGCGATATCGAGGAAATGAAGCGCGAATATGACCACAGACGGCGGTTGATCGTCGACGGATTCAATTCCGCAGGATTGACTTGTTTCGAGCCAAAGGGAGCTTTCTACTGTTTTCCGTGCATAAAATCCACCGGACTGTCATCGGACGAATTCTGCCGCAGGCTTCTTGAAGAGCAGAAGGTGGCGCTCGTTCCGGGAAACGCGTTCGGAAGCTCCGGCGAGGGATTCGTCCGGGCGTCGTACGCGTATTCGATCGAACATATAAAATCCGCCATTGCCGGCATCATCCGTTTTGTCGGCTCATTGCGAAAATAATACGGGAGGCTCGTTATGAAATGGATCTGGCTGGTCGACAGCGATGAAAACAGCGTTAACACATACGGCGAATTTGCCGACAGCTTCAGGATCACGTTCGACTGTCCGTCGGAGGACACGGACGTTCCGGGAGCTTCCGGAGATCAGCCGGAGGCGTATCCTGCCACACCGGCCTCGTCCGCAAGCGCCGGAAACGGCGGCGCTTTTGCCTTCCTGCCCGGCGACAGATTCATAATGAGGATATGCGCCGATTCGCAATACGTTCTGTGGGTCAACGGCTCGTACTGCTCCTCAGGACAGTTTGCCGATTATCCTGACGCGAAAGTATATGACGAGATCGACGTATCGGAATTTCTTCGCGAAGGCGACAACGAGCTCGCTTTTTTGATATACTATCAGGGCAGGAGCACTTCGACTTACAGGCACGGTCAGCCCGGATTCTGCTATGAATTGAAAAACGGCCGGCACGTTATTGCTTCCAGCTCCACAGCCACCTCGGGCCGTCTTTCTCCTTATTACAGGTCGGGCAACGCGGAAATGGTTTCGCCTCAGCTCGGATATACGTTTGAATACGACGCCTCCGCCGCGGGGAACGCCGTCCCGTTCTTCCCGTGCGAGGAATCCGGAGCGATCATTGAATTTGCCGATTACCCGGTAAGGAAACCCGAATTTGACAAAAAAATCGTTTACATCTACCCGCGACCGGTCAAAAAGCTTATCATAGGCGACCCACGGAGATCGAGAATCGTCACGCAGGGGCTTTTCAGAATCAATCCGGAGGAAAACGGCAAAACGACCGCCGAGAAGCTTCAGCGAGCGTCGCTCAGCCAGAGATACTCGCAGGAGATAACCGACCGGGGCCACACGGCTTTGATGGAATTCTCGTGCGACGGCGAAGTTGAACCCGTCCGCTTCAGGCACGACGCCGTTAAAAATTTTCACGGCATTTACGTATTGATAGATTTGATGAAAGAGTCCGCCGGATATTTTCATATCGATATCGACGCGCCCGCGGGTACCAGAGTCTATGTCGGCTACGGCGAGCATCTGAACGATCTTCGCGTCCGTTCGTTCGTCGGAGGGCGCTGCTTCACAGGAGTTTACACGTGCGGCGGTGGCAGGCAGTCGTTCACGCATTTCAACAAGCGTCTCGGCCTCAGATATATCCAGCTGTTCGTGGACGCGTTCGGATTCGATCTCTATTATGCCGGTATCAGGCCGGCGGATTATCCGCTGAAGGACGTGTGCGCCTTCAGATCATCCGACTCGCTCCACGATCGCATCTATCAGGTCAGCGTCGATACTTTAAGGCTGTGCATGCACGAGCATTACGAGGACTGCCCGTGGCGCGAACAGGCGCTATATGCCATGGATTCGAGAAATCAGATGCTTTCCGGCTATTACGCTTTCGGCGAATACGAATTCCCGAAGGCGAGCATCAGGCTGCTCGGCCAGGGGCTGCGCGCGGACGGATTGCTGGAATTGTGCGCGCCGGCCGACGTATCCGTTTCGATTCCCTGCTTCTCTCTTATGTGGATCGTCGAGCTTTATGAATACGTCCTTTACTCAGGCGATCTCTTTTTCGCCGCCGAAGAGTTTCCGGTACTTGCGAGGATCATAAGAGAATTCTGGACGCGTTCACGCGGAAAGGATCTGCTCGGTCCGTGGAAGAATCAGGGCGACTGGAATTTTTACGAATGGTCGGACTGGATGTCCGATTCGGTCCCGGCGGCGCTCCGCGACGAAACGCTTCCGAATTACGACGCTCCGCTTACGTTGTTTTATATACTCGCGCTCGACGCGGCGTCGAAGCTTGCCGCCCTTCTTGTAAGACGCCATCCTGAAGACGACGAAACGGATTACCGGCGTCAGTATTCATGGTATGAAATGCTTCGCGATTCCGCAAAAGCGGCCTTCCACGGCGCCTTCTGGAACGACGAAAGGAAAGCGTACGCCACATATATCGTAAACGGCGAAAAAGTCCATTTTTCGGAACTGACGCACGCTCTCGCGCTTTACGCAGGAGCGGTACCAAACGAGTTTATCGGACATACGGCCGACATTCTTACCGGAAGGCGCTCTCCCGTTCTGATAGGTTACGCTGACGAAGCGGAAAGGATCGCACCCGGATGCCCGAAGGGGATCGTCCCGGTCACTCTCAGCCATTCCGTGTTCAAGTACGAGGCTTTGATGAAATGCGGTCCCGGATATGCGGATTACGTTATGAACGACATTGCCGCCAAATGGGGATATATGCTTTATAACGGCGCGACGTCGTTCTGGGAGCATCTTGACGGAGCGATGGCTTTCGGCGACGCGGGAAGCCTGTGCCACGGCTGGTCTGCGATTCCGGTGATCATTTACGCCAAATACATTCTCGGAATCACACCGACGAGGCCGGGCTTTGCCTCGTACGAATTCGCTCCCGTCCAGTCGGGAATATTAAAAGCGTCCGGACGCATTCCTGCTCCGGACGGCAACGGTGTCGAGGTCAATATAAGTCCTTCCGGAGCGGAAAAATATCCCGTCAGACTTTGAGTTCGGTGATCTCCTCCCAGCGAAGTCCGCAATCCTCCTTGCCGAAATGACCGTAATTGGTCGTGAGGCTGTAAACGGGCTTTCTGAGATCGAGGAAGCGGATTATCGCTCCCGGTCTCAGATCGAAAGTATCGAGCACGGCCTTCTCGATCCGGTCTACGCCGACCTTTTCCGTCCCGAACGTATCTATCCTGACCGAAACGGGATGCGCCACGCCGATGGCGTAAGCGAGCTGCACTTCCGTTCTGGATGCAAGACCGCACGCGACGATGCTTTTCGCAATATGCCTCGCCATATACGAAGCAGATCTGTCGACCTTCGTCGGATCCTTGCCGGAAAAGCTTCCTCCTCCGTGTCTGCCCATGCCTCCGTACGTATCGACAATGATTTTTCTTCCCGTAAGTCCGGCGTCTCCGCAAGGGCCTCCGATAACGAACCGGCCCGTCGGATTTATGAAGATTTTTGTGTTTTCATCCATAAGATCCGCCGGAATCGTTTCGCGAATAACATATTTTTCGATATCGCCTCTCAGAGTCGCTATATCTACGTCCGGTGAATGCTGGCTCGAAACGACGACGGCGTCGATCTTCAGCGGATTGTAATTATCGTCATATTCGACGGTGACCTGCGCTTTTCCGTCGGGTCTCAGATAAGGAAGTAATCCGCTCTTTCTGACCCCGGTCAGCCTTCTGGTCAGCTTGTGCGCAAGGCTCACAGGCAGCGGCATCAGCTCTTTCGTTTCCGTGCATGCAAATCCGAACATCATTCCCTGATCGCCGGCTCCGCTCTGCAGTTCCCCGAATTCCCCGGTGCGCGTTTCAAACGAGACGTCCACGCCCATCGCAATATCGGGCGACTGTCTGTTGAGGCAGTTGATCACGGCGCACGTGTCGGCGTCAAATCCCATTTCGGAGCTGACGTATCCGATCTCTCTTATCGTATCACGGACGATCGCGGTATAGTCGACAACAGCCGTGGTTGTGATCTCGCCGAATATCACGATCTGACCGGTAGCCGCCGTAACTTCGCACGCGACTCTCGCAAGCGGATCCTGCGCAATTATCGCATCGAGTATTCTGTCGGCAACGGCGTCGCAGATCTTGTCCGGATGACCTTCGGTAACGGATTCTGAAGTAAAAATATTCTTTTTCATCATAACGGTAAATTCCTTCCCGGCATATTAAAAATGATCATGCAAATCCGTGACTGGCACAGGACGGTCTCATCCGAAGATCCTTTTCGCCGCATCACAAACCTCATCATACGACATTCCGCACGAAAATTCAACTATATAATGCATCCGCACCAGTAATATGTCGATATCGGCAAGACTGTCCTGCCGCGATTGACCCTGGAAGAAAATGCTGTCCGGACGGGCGTACGAATCGTTGAGCAGCCCCGTAAGCTGCGTGAGTTCCTCGACAATGGAATGTCTGACGTCCTCCGGCGCCGATTCAGCCTCGTTAAGAATGAAAATCTCCCCGCTGAAAATGCGGCAATCAGAACCGTACCACGACAGAAAAACGAGACCGCAAGGCGGACTGCCGGCTGCGTCCCCTGAACGCTTCCGCATTTCGCCCGAATCAACGAAAGAGAGCTCGGCTGACGCCTCTTCCTCCGTGCCGGTGATCTCGATTCCCGGAAAACCCGGAATTGCGTTCAGGACTTCGATATGCTCCATGATAAAACCGGAATATTTTTCGGCGTCCGCGGACGGATGGACGTATAATCTGATTTTGTCCTCCCATTTGTGTATCTTTCCGTCCGAATCACCGAATTCGCTTTTCAGCGCAATATCGCAATAATACGAAAGATTTTCGCGGGCCGCTTTCCTGAAAGCGTTTTCAGGATCGTCCGACGGCGCTTCCGACGCATCGGGAGCCGGCGTAAAACCTGACGCCGGAGACAATATATCCTTTGAAGACGGGATCGGGGAAAACGCGGCCGAAGGAGTTTCAGATAACAATGAAGAATGAGCGTAATCACCGGAAAGAGTAGCTCCGGAAAAAACATCCGTTCCGTTTCCGGCGCACCCTCCCGAAAGCAACAAGGAAAATAAAAAGAGCGGCAGAAGGCCGAAAAGGTATGATAATCTCCGGCTCATGCTGCGCTTTTTTATCATTTATTATAATCCTCGATCGCAAAATTGACGATCGCCGAAGCGATCTTCTTCTGATAATCCGGCGTGCTCAACAGGATCTCCTCTTCCGGACTGCTCAGGAAGCCGCATTCGATAATGAACGTCGTATGATCGCGCCAATTTATTCCCGTATAGCTGTCGCTTTTATTTACGTAACGCTTTTTAGCGCCCGTTGAAGCCGCGAGCTTGTCGAGAAGCTTCTGCCCGAGCGCGCTCTCGGCTGCCGATCTTGCGGCATACTCCTGTGTATTGTCGCCGCTTCCTCTGACGTAGAGCTCGATTCCGGAAACGGAGGTGTTGTCGGAGCCGTTGCAATGTATATTGAACGTGATGTCGCATTTATTTTCGTTCGCCATGATCGCGCGCTCGCGATTGGATATCCGCGATGAATTGTCCGTGCGGCTCATGACGACTGTGGCGCCCTCGGCTTCAAGCATATCTTTGAGAATCAGCGATATTTCAAGATTCAGCTGATATTCAGTAACGCCGGTCGTTTTGCCCTGCGTGCCGGCGGTGGCTTTCGCCTTCATGGTCGTATTGTTGACGGATGCGTTTGACTCCGGACCCCAGGGAGCGCACGGTTCCTTTTCGCTGATCGGCGCGCCCTGATGGCCGGGATCGACGCATATCACGAGTCCGGCAAGCCTGCCCTGCATGCTTCCCGGATCCCCGGTAACGGAAGGAACTGCCGTGGAGTCCGCCGGATCACCGCCTTCACCGGTCGCCGCCGGATCGGCCGTGGCGGGAAGGACTTCAGGCGTAAACAGCGCTCCTGAAGCACGGGCGCCGTCGTCCGTCGGCGCGGATACTCTCGTCACGCAGCCGGAGACAAGAAACATAGTAAGCGCCATAATCATTACAAGCATTAATGATCCGGCCCGGAAACCGGGCCGGCCGTTATCAAAGCGATATTTCATCATCTCATGACCTCGAACGTATATCTGCCGGGCGCAAGATCGATCTTCAATTTTCCGTTTTCTTTTTCAAACCCTGAAACAGGACTGACTATGCCGTTGATCGTGACCGTGGCGGCGTTTTCGTCGAATACCGGAAGATAAAGAGTGGCATAAGCGCCCTCGGGAACGGAAGCATTGTAAACGAAGAAATCGTCCTGCATCGACCACGAAACGTCTATCGGCCCTGAAACAGAATTGTAGCTGCCGCGAACCCAGGTCACTCTTTCCTGTCCTTCAGGCATCTCCTCATCCGCTCTCGTATCGGGAGTCGGACGCAGAATGATATGCCTGAATGCGGGATCCGCCTCGTCGTTGTCAATACCGAGCATATATTTATACATCCATTCCTGCACGGCGCCGTACGCATAATGGTTGAAGGAGTTCATACCGACGTTGCCGAATCCGGTGTCGCGGGTATAAGAATTCCATCTTTCCCAGATCGTCGTCGCACCCTGATAAACGCTGTACAGCCAGGATGGATTGCCGGTCTGAAGCAAAAGAGAATACGCGAGGCCGTCAAGTCCGAGCTCGCTGAGCGTGACGTTGAGAATACCGGTGCCGACGAAGCCGGTGCTCAGCTTGTAGCCGTTGTCAACGATCTTTTGAGCCAGCGTATTTCTGGCTTTCTCGCGGTATTCTTCGGGAAGAAGTCCGAATTTCAGCGAAAGCAGGTACGCGGTCTGCGACGTCTGAGCGGGCTTGTTGCGCTTGAAATATGTTTTCCGGAAATATTTGCGGATGCGCTCGTACAGCCTTCTGTAAGAAGCGGCCTTTTTTTCTTTTCCGAGGATCAGCGAAAGCTTTTCCATCAGAAGCGCGTCGTAGGCATAATAGCACACGCAGATGAAGCGGTTGTCGGTGGGCTCGTAAGCGAGCCAGTCTCCGTATGCCGGATGAGGCCCGTTCATTCCGAAGCCCGAAAGATATTTCATATACTTTTCGAGTGCCGGAAATACGTCCTTTACGATCTTCAGATCGCCGTACATGCGGTACATATTATATGCGACGATAATGGGCGCGTCCGCCCACGCAGCGTTTCCTTCCCCGACTATCCGCATTCTCGGCACGACGTCGGTAAAGGCTCCCGCTTCGCTCTGGCTGTCGACGGCGTCCTGAAGCCACTTCCTGAAGAATTCGAGAACGTCCGCGTTATACGCCGCGGTCCCGCAGAAAATCTGCGTATCGCCGGTCCAGCCGAGGCGCTCGTCGCGCTGAGGGCAGTCGGTCGGCACGCTGAGATAGTTACCTCTCTGTCCCCAGAGTATATTGGAGATCAGCCTGTTGAGATCCTTTGACGAAGTCTCCATCGTACCGGTCTCGGTATTCTCCGAGCCCACCACGTCTGCTTTAAGAGAGATGATCTCCACATCGGCGGTTGCCGTAAGCTCGATATATCTGAATCCGTAGAACGTGAACGTCGGATGATAGCTTTCCTCGCCTTCTCCGCGAAGAATATACGTTCCTCTCGCTTTTGCGGTGCGGTAGTTCGCTGTATAGAGCGAACCTTCCGGCCCGTCGTTGCCTCTGCTCTTCTCGCCCGAGTCGTTAAGCATCTCGGCGTATCTGGCAGTGACCTCCGTACCGCGTTTGCCGCTGACAGTGAAATTCACCCAGCCGACCATATTCTGACCCATGTCGTAAACGAACGTTTCGCCTTTTTTGAGAGTTACCGCGCCCGGCTTTCTCACCGTTCTGTTTACGATTATCTTTCCGAAATCAGTACCGTTATCCCCGATGCCGGTATATACGGTAAGGGAGTCGGGCTTCATATTGATCTTTCTGATCCTGACCGAAGGTCCGACCTTTCTGGTAATGACACCGGTAAAATCATCGAACGGAACGGCTTTCTTCCAGCCGGCGCATTTCTTTTCCGGAAGAGAGAGCTCTTCGAGAGATCCCTTGCGCGCGTCAAAAACTTCCCCGTCCCATATCTCGGCCGCGAGCACCGGTCCGGCGACGTCCGCATTCCAGCTCGTATCGGTGCAGATTCTTTCGGAAGTGCCGTCGGAATATGCGATATCCATCACCGCGTTGAAAGCCGTCTTGTGTTTACCGTAAGTGTTGCAGGCGATCCTTCCCTGATACCAGCCGCCGGAAACGACCGCGGCTATGCAGTTCTTTCCGTCACCGCGCAGGAAAGACGAGAGATTGTAGGTATAATACATGACTCTCTTCGCGTAATCCGTCCATCCGGGCTTCAGCTCGTCGTAAGCGATACCGCGTCCTCTTTTCACGCCGACGCGGCTACCGTTCACGTAAAGCTCAAAATTACCGAGAGCCGTGGCGTAAATAGTACAGGATACCGGCTTTTTCGCGGAGCTTCCGAACTCTTTCCTGAATACCGGAAGGCCGCTGCCTCTGTCTATCGGGCTGTATCTGTCCCATTCCGAAGACATCTCCCAGGGATTGACTATCTGTCCCTCTTCTCCGAATCTGCACAGGCTGTCGTCGATGGCGATCCATGTGCTGTTTCTGAATTTACTGTCTGATGCTGCTTTCAAAAATGTCACTCCTGTCAGATTTAATATGCTCAAGTATATCCAAGGAACCGCCGGAAATCAATTCCTTTTTCTTCTTTTTGTCTTTTCCGGCGTTTGCGGAAACGGCCGGATCAGGGATCATGATTCCGAAATTCGCGCCCATCGGCTGAAAATCCGGTCCGCCGTAGCCGGAGGCGTATGCGGCGAGAGCGCCGATCTGCGTGCTTTGAGGAAAGATTATACCGGCTGCTCCGGAAACTTTCGAATAAGCGTTCAGGCCGGCGACCAGTCCGGACGAGGCGGATTCGATATATCCCTCCACACCGGTGATCTGTCCCGCGAAAAACACAGGCACGGAAACGTCATCTCCGAAGCCGGTTTTTGAAACCTCGTAAGTCGCGTCGAGAACGCCGGGAGATCTTATATACGTATTTTTATGCATCACGCCGTATCTGGCAAATTCGGCATTTTCCAGTCCGGGGATCATGCCGAAGACACGCTTCTGCTCGCCGAATTTAAGGCGAGTCTGGAAGCCTACCATGTTGTACATACTGTCCGCGGCGTCGTCTCTTCTCAGCTGAACGACGGCGTAGTAGTTTTCGCCAGTCGACGGATTTCTGATCCCGACCGGCTTCATCGGACCGTATCTGAGCGTATCCGGGCCGCGTCCCGCCATCACTTCCACGGGCATGCAGCCCTCGTAAACGTCTCCTTTATCGAAATCCCTGACTTCGGCGCATTGCGCGCCGACGAGCTCGTTATAGAAAGCGTGATATTCTTCCCTGTTCATTGGACAGTTGATATAATCGGAATCTCCCTTGCCGTATCTGGATGCGAAAAAGGCTTTCCCGAAATCTATGCTGTCTTTGTAAACGACGGGAGCCGCGGCATCGAAGAAGCTCAGCGCGCCGGTACCGAGTCTTTCCGTGATATCGTCGCAAAGGGCCCTGTCGGTAAGAGGACCGGTGGCAATGATCAGCGCCTCTGTATCGGGCTCGGAGATAACCTCAGACACGGAGGAAACGACTCTCCGCCGTATCTCCACGAGCGGCATGTCGTCAAGGACGCCGGTGATATACGAGGAAAACAATACGCGGTCGACCGCCAGAGCGCTCCCGGCCGGAACCTTGTTCGCGTCAGCGGCTTTCATAACGACGGAGCCTATCCTCCGCATTTCCTCTTTCAGAAGGCCGGACGCCGTATTCACGTCCGACGACTTGAACGAATTGCTGCATACGAGCTCGCACAGTCCGGAACTTACGTGAGCCGGAGAAAAGCGCTCCGGCTTCATATCGATCAATACGACTTTTATACCTCTCGACGCGAGCTGCCAGGCAGCCTCACATCCGGCGAACCCGCCGCCTATGATATATACAGCCATTTTCCCCCTCCGGTAAAAGCGTTTTCAAAGCCGGCCGGAGCTCAATTTTCGCCGGTGCCGCCCGATTCGCTATTTTCATCCTTTCCGGCCTTTGCGGCTGTCTTCCCCCTGTGTGATTCGCAGGAGGGATTGCTGCACGAAACGAACCGTTTTCCGGCTTTGCTGAAAACGTATTCGAGATGCTTTCCGCATTTCGGACATTTTTTTCCGGTAGGCACGTTCCACGACATGAACTTACAATCGGGATAACCGCTGCACGTAACGTATTTCTTTCCGGCCTTGCTTTTTCTGAATATAAGCGGTTTGCCGCATTCGGGACAGTCAGCGCCGACCTTTTCAACGATATTCATCGTGTTTTTGCATTCCGGATATCCGGGGCACGCGAGAAATCTTCCGAATCTGCCTTCCTTGTACACCATCATCCTGCCGCATTTTTCGCATTTCACGTCGCTGACCTCGTCGGGAACTTTCACTCTTTGAGTGGAATCGATCGCGTTCTTCAGCTCTTCGGAGAAACCGCCGTAAAAATCGCTTATAACGGAGACCCAGCCGCGCTCGCCCTGCGCCACCTTGTCAAGCTGCTCTTCGACGCCGGCCGTGAACGCGACGTCGACGATATTCGGAAACGCGCCGTTCAGATACGCGTTCACCGTCTTTCCGAGCTCCGTCGGTATCAGCAGCTTCTTCTCTCTCACGACGTAATCGCGCGTGAAAACGACCGAAATGATCTGCGCGTACGTACTCGGTCTTCCGATGCCGTATTCGGTGAGAGTTTTGATCAGAGAGGCTTCCGTGTATCTCGAGGGAGGCTGAGTGAAATGCTGTTCGGGTTTTACGTCGAGCAGATCGAGCTCCTCTCCTTCTGAAAGAGAAGGCAGCTTCGGCTCGTCCTCGCTCTCCTCATCCTTTTTTTCCTCGTAAAGCTTCGTATATCCTGGGAAAACGGGCGTCGTGCCGGAAGCTCTGAACATCGACGATCCCGCTGTGATATCGACTGTGCAGACGTCAACGACCGCGTCGGCCATCTGGCTGGCAATGAACCTCTCGAAAATGAGCTTGTACAGCCTGTACTGATCGTTAGTGAGCTTCGATCTGACCTTATCCGGCGAATATTCGATATGAG
>CADBOE010000198.1 GCA_902796205.1 uncultured Ruminococcus sp.
CCCCCGAAAAATGCAGCCGGCACTGTGAAAACTCAGAAACCGCTCCCGGAAAATATTACACGATCTACAAACACAGCGACCCGACTTACGTTGACACCATGAGCGCCGAAGTCATCAGAAAATTCATCGACGCCACGCACGAAGATTACAAAAACAAGCTCGGCGACGATTTCGGAGGCAAAAGAATGCCCGGCTTCTTCACGGACGAACCCCAATATTACCGCTACGCAACAGCCTGGTCGGACACTCTGCCGGAAAAATTCCGCCAAAAATACGGTTACAGCATATACAGCGGACTCGCGGCAATGTTTGTTGATTTCGACGGCGCCGATGAATTCAGATACGACTACTGGAAGCTCTGCCACGAACTCTTCATCGAAAACTTCATAAAACAGATATACGACTGGTGCGAGCAGAACAATTGCCGCCTCACCGGCCACGCAGTGGAGGAAACGTTTCTCGGGGGACAGATGTGGTGCTGCGGCGGCGCGATGCCGTTTTACGAATACGAACACATCCCCGGAATCGACCATCTCGGCCGTAATTACGACCTCGGCGTCGCATCAAAACAGCTTGGCTCCGTGGCTGCCCAGCTCGGAAAAAAGAAAGCTCTGTCTGAAATGTTCGGCTGCTGCGGCTGGGACGTGACTCCGCTTGAGCTGAAGAAAATAGCCGAATCCCAGTACGTTGCCGGCGTCAACATAATGTGCCAGCACCTCTATCCGTACTCCGAACGCGGCCAACGCAAACGCGACTACCCCGCGCATTATTCCGAGCATCTCCCCTGGCAGCCCCAGATGAAGCACTTCAACGAATACTTCAACCGCCTCGGCTATACATTGTCCCGCGGCAAGGAGATCGCCCCGGTCCTCGTTATCCACCCGATGCACTCATGCTGGATGAAATACAAACGCGAAACGGATTGCGCGGACATGGCGGCGCTCGAGGAATCGATCAGAAATACTGCCGCTGCGCTTTACGACCGGCACATCGGCTTCCATTTCGGCGATGAAGAGATCATGGCGCGGTACGGTCGCGTCGAAGGGGGGAAGCTGATAGTCGGGCAGCAGGAATACAGCGGCGTTGTCATCCCGAAGCTGTACACGCTTGACAGATCAACGGTGAAATTGCTGAAAAAGTTCAGGGACGCAGGCGGTCAATTTGTTTTGCTTGACAGGCGTCCGGTCAACATCGACGGCAGGTTGGCAGAAGATGAGCTCGCTTTTCTGACGTCAACCACCGACATTGACACTCTCGCGGCCGAATCGGAATTGCGCGTTTCGACAAAAGTTCACGACGTCAGGGCGATGCTTCGCCGCACGGAACGCGGCAGGATCGCGTACGTCGTCAATCTCACCGGCGATACTCTTAAAAACGTCCGCGTCGGCCTTAAAAACGCGACACATCTGAACCGGCTCGACCTCGAAGACGGTATTTTCCGCCAGGTCCGCGCGGAGAATTGTCCGAACTGCGGCGCGCTTCGCACCGAACTTGATCTCGCCCCGGGCGAATCGGTCGTCATTACCGAATTTGAAGGCGAGGACGAATTGCCCGCCGTCATGTCGGGTGAGCGGATAACGTTTGCGAAGCCTTTCAGCTGCGTTTACCGTCCGCAGAATATGATGCCGCTTGACCACGCGCGCGTCTCGTACGACGGCGTGACGTTTGAGCAAAACCGCCCGATCGAACTGGTGCGCGATATTTTGTACAGAACGAGATATGCTGGCAAGCTCTGGCTGAAGTTCGAGTTCGAGATCAACAAAATCCCCGACGAGCTGAATCTTGCGGTCGAACCGATGAATATCGAGTCTATTTGCGTCAATTCCGTTCCTGTTTCCCCTTCCGGCTCAGGCTGGTTCGATCCGTCGTTCCTTACCGCGCCGGTAACCTCGCTGCTCAAGCGCGGCGTGAACGATATCACGATCAAGATTGATTATTTCCAGCGTGATTACGTTTATTACGTGCTCTACGGAGGCGTGTCGGAAACGCTCAGGAATTGCCTGCTGTTCGATACCGAGATCGAGACGATCTACCTCTACGGCTGTTTCGGAATTGATACTTCGGCCGGACGTTTTGAGGAAGGTCCTCGGAATTCCGACATTTATTACGGACCGCTGCCGGTCGTGGCCGCTCCGGATACGCTCGACATGGCCAATATTCAGCGCTCGGGATATCCGTTTTTCGCTGGGGCAATCGAATTTGAAAACACGCTCGATTTCAAGCCCGGCGATCCGACCGAGCTTTGGCTTAACGGTCGCTATTGCGTTGCCGAAATCACGGTCAACGGTAATTTTGTGAAGGCTTTGATGTTCGGCGACCACGTTGACCTCGCAGGATATCTTGTTCCCGGCTCCAATTCGATCCGCGTCCGTCTGATCAATTCCAACCGCAATCTGATGGGGCCGCATCACGGCACCGATCCCGAACCTTATGCTCTCGGCCCAGTTCAATTTTCATATGAGAAGCAATGGGACGAGAACGGAAACTGCGGCTGGTACAATGAGCGATATGCTCTTGTAAAATTTGGTGCAGTTTAACTGACAGACTGATTTATTATTGAGTCGGCATTGTTTACCCGGGTCCGTCCCCGGGTAAACATTTTTTAAAGCAGCGAAATCGGAGGCAAAGCCGAGTTAGAATCGGGGTCTGTCCCCGGGTAAACATTTTTTTAAGCAGCAAAATCGGAGGCAAAACCGAGTTGAAATCGGGGTCTGTCCCCGGGTAAACGATTTTTAATTCTTTTCAGATTGAGAAAAAACAGGGCCTTTTCGGGGCCCTGTTTCATTTCAATACAACGATAGTCAATTATTATTGCCAAAGTTGTTTCAGAATCTGCTTATCCGCAAAATTCGAATACGTTAACGTCAGAACAGCAAACA
>CADBOE010000199.1 GCA_902796205.1 uncultured Ruminococcus sp.
CGCAGGGCCAGGGTCGAAACCGGGGCCTGGCCCCCGTTGCACCTTCGGCGGGGGACAGGAGTGAAACCCGGGCCTGTCCCCGGTTGCCTGCTCACGTATCGGGCTGCGGGCGGGCAAAATCGCCCTTGCGCCGTGAGGCGCGCCGTGATAAAATACTATGAGGCGTTTTGGCGAAACGCCGATTCTAAAAAATCAGAGGGTGAAAATCAGATGGGAAGAAAAATAACGGTCATTGGTGCCGGAAGCGTCGGCTCGACGATCACGTACACGCTGGCGGTTGATAAGATCGCGTCAGAGATAGTGATGATCGACGTAAACGAAGAAAAAGCCCGCGGCGAAGCCATGGACATTCTGCAGGGAATGCCTTTCAGCTCGCCGACAAACATTTACGCCGGAACGTACAGCGACGCCGCCGGATCAGACATTGTCATCATCACCTGCGGTATCGCCCGCAAGGCCGGGCAGTCGAGGATCGACCTCGCTCAGACCAACGTGAATATCATAAAGCAGATAGCGCCGGAGATCGCTAAATACGCCCCCGACGCGATCTATATCATTGTCAGCAATCCCGTTGATATCCTCACATATGTTTTCATGCGCGTCTCCGGCATCCCCGAAAAGCATATCATCGGCTCCGGAACGATACTTGACACGTCGCGCCTTCGCTCCCGGATCGCCGAATACGTCGGGATCAGCGAGCAGAACATACACGCCTACGTTCTCGGCGAGCACGGCGACAGCTCGTTCGTGCCCTGGTCCATCGCACAGGTGGGCTGCGTGAACCTGTTCGACTACCGCAAGGACTTCCATTTCTACGACTCTCTGAGGCCGGAGCTCGACACCGACGAGATCGAGGAATACATCCGCACGTCGGGCGGGCAGATAATCAAGCGCAAAGGCGCAACGTTCTACGCCGTGTCGATATCGGTGTGCCACATTGTCAAATGCCTTCTCGGAAGCGCCAACAACGCTCTCACGGTTTCATCCATGATGCACGGCGAATATGACATCGAGGACGTCTGCCTCAGCATACCGTTCATAATCGGACCGCACGGCGTCAGCGGGCACCTGCTCCCGAACCTTACCGGGCCCGAGATCGGGAAGCTGCAGAACAGCGCGAACGTTCTTAAAAACGTTATCCGCCAGATAGAGATCTGAAACAGGCATCGGAAATTCATAAGGAGAAACAGTAATGACCTACAGTTATTATCCGGGATGCACACTGAAAACGAAAGCCCGGGATCTGGATTTTTACGGCCGGAAATGCGCGGCGGCGCTCGGTATAGAGCTTGAGGAGATCGCCGACTGGCAGTGCTGCGGCGGCGTTTATCCGGTGGCAAAGGACGAGATCGCCACGAGGCTTGCCGCTATAAGAGCGCTGGCGGCCGCCAGGGACAACGGCGGAAAGCTCATCACCCTCTGCTCCGCCTGCCACCACGTTCTCACCAGAGTAAACAGCGACGTCCGCAACGACGCCTCCATCCGCGACAAGGCGAACAATTATCTTGCCCCCGACGTAACGTACGCCGGCGAAACGCAGGTCGTGCACTATCTGCAGCTGCTCCGCGACGAGATCGGCTTCGACAACCTCGCAAAAGCGGTGAAAAATCCGCTCAAAGGCCGGAAGATAGGCGCATATTACGGCTGCCTGCTGCTCCGCCCGTCAAAAGTGATGGCGTTCGACGATCCCGAAAATCCGCATATTATCGAAGACTTCATCAAAGCGCTCGGCGCTCAGCCCGTCGTCTACGGCATGAGAAACGAATGCTGCGGCGGATACGTCACGCTCAAAAGCGGCGAACAGGCGAAGGCAAACGTTGACCGCATAATCGGAAACGCGAGAGACAGGGGAGCCGGGGAGCTGATCACCGCCTGCCCGCTTTGCATGTACAATCTGAAAGCGCATCAGAGCGGCGACGGAGCCATGCCGGTGAGATATATCACCGAGCTGCTGTACGAAGCGCTCGGACTCGGACAGGAGGCTGAAGAAAAATGAATTTACCCGAAAAAGAAATCGCCTCCATCGTAAAGGAGATCAGCGGATCCGACGTGAAAAAGTGCATGAAATGCGGAAAATGCTCCGCGACGTGCCCCGCGTACGGCGAAATGCGCTTTCATCCGCATCAGTTCGTATCGATGGTCGCGAAGGGCCGCGTTGAGGAACTTATGAGCGACCCGACGGTGAGCCGCTGCCTGACGTGTTTCGCGTGCGTCGAGCGTTGTCCCCGCGGAGTTGAACCGGCCAACGTTATTGCGGCCGTCAGAGTCCTTGCGGAGCGCGGGCAGGGAGGAACGAGATTCTCTCCCGACGAAGTTCCGGCGCTCATCGCCGCGGACGAAGACATTCCTCAGCAGGCGCTCGTCAGCGCCTTCCGCAGGTACAGGAAGTAAGAGGGGGTGTAAGGTTTGCATAAGATCGGTGTATTCGTATGCTGGTGCGGCAGCAACATCGCGGCAACGGTGGACGTGGAGCGCGTCGTCGCCGAGGCGAAGACGCAGCCCGGAGTCGTATTCGCGAAAGATTATCAATATATGTGCTCGGAAGCGGGCCAGAATATCATTAAAGACGCTATCAGAGAGCATCAGCTGACGGGAGTGGTCGTCTGCTCGTGTTCGCCGCGCATGCACGAGGCTACGTTCAGGAAAGCCGCGGCGGCAGCGGGCCTGAACTCGTATATGGTCGAGATAGC
>CADBOE010000200.1 GCA_902796205.1 uncultured Ruminococcus sp.
GCAAAGGGCGTTAAAGTCGTTTCCCGCGGAGGCACCACGTCGGTCGACATTTACGTCATCGTAAAGTACGGCGTCAGGATCCCTGAGGTCGCGTTTGACATTCAGGAACACGTGAAAAGCAACATAGAAAGCCAGGCGGGCGTTCTCGTCGACTCTGTCAACATACACGTTCAGGGCGTTGATTTTTCGAAGATCGGGGAGGAAAAAAATTGAATCTGTTCTTTCGCATATTGACAGCTGTATATGCTGTGATCGCGGCGTTTTTCAGCGCTCTCATTATGGTGTCGCCTTTTTCGGACAAGAGTCTGATGAAAAATTTCCTCGAATGGGCTGACGTCACGCTCTACAGGTCGGACAAGTACAATGTCGTCATATTTTTGGCCGGACTGGTATTGCTGCTTCTGAATCTCGTCATACTTTTTTCCGGGCTCAGATTCAAAACGGCGAATAAATACATCTGCTTCAAGAACGACGGCGGACTGGTGAGGGTCTCCGCCGGCTCCGTCGAGAATATCGCTCTCGGTCTCGCGAGAAGAAGCCACAGCGTCAGAGAAGCCAAATCGAAGGTGCGGTTCAGGAACAACGCCGTTTCCATCCTGCTCAAGCTTTCCGTTTATCCCGATACGCACGTTCCGAATCTGTCGAAGCTTCTTCAGAATCAGATCCGCGAGGCCGTGGAGAGCATGACAGAGCTTCAGGTAAGCAACGTCGATATCAATATCGAGGGAGTCCACGCGGCTCCCGATAAGAAGGAGTGATCCTGTAAATGCTGAGACGATTCTATAAATTTTACAGACAGAATTTCCTTCCGATAAACGGCGCTCTGATCGGGCTCGCGATCGGACTCGCCTTTCATTTTCTGGGAATTATCGCAACGCTTTTTCTGGCGCTTTGCACTTTCGTCGGCTACTGGATCGGAAGACAGCTTAAAAAGGACAGATCTTTCCTTAAAAATCTTCTCGACAAAATACTTCCGCCGGGCAGCTACAGATAATCACGCTTAAGACAGGAGATTTGCATATATCATGAGCCGCAGAGATTCAAGAGAGGCCGCAGTTAAAATCATATTTCAGAACGAGTTTCTCGATTCCCGTCTCCGCACGGACGACGGCGGAGAGATCTTTTCCGCCGAGGATATGATGGCGATGTATATTTCCGCTTCCGAGGAAAAGGAGATACGGAAAGTGGACAGGTCGTTTGCCGTCGCGCTGGTCGAGAAAACGCTCGGGAATATCGGGGAAATAGACGGCGTGATATCGGATAATATCGACGACGAATGGACGATCGGAAGACTTTGCAAGATCGACCTGGCCATTCTCCGCGAGGCGATAGCGGAAATGAAATATTTTGACGACATCCCCGTGAGCGTTACGATCAACGAAGCGGTGGAGCTGGCCAAGAAATTCAGTTATCCGGAAGCGGCCGCCTTCATCAACGGCATTTTGGGGAGCGTCAGCAGGCAATGAATTTTTCCGGGACACCGGGCCGTACCGGAACTCTGAAGGTTTCGGAGGTCAATAATTATATCAAATCGGTGCTTCAATACGATCCGAATCTCAGCGGGATCCGTGTGACCGGCGAGATATCGAATTTTAAGGTATATTCCTCGGGACACGCGTATTTTTCGCTGAAGGACACGGGGGGCGTGCTGAAGTGCGTCATGTTTTCCGGTTCGTTCAGAAAGATGACGTTCAGACCATCGGACGGGATGAAAGTCATCGCGTTCGGAAACATAGGCGTTTATGAAAGAGACGGCGTATATCAGCTGTACGTCGAATCGATGCAGCCTGACGGCGTCGGAGCTCTTTATGAAAAATTTGAAAAGCTGAAGCAGAAGCTGTACGCGGAAGGACTTTTCAAAGAAGGAAGGGGACGCGCCGTTCCTCTTCTTCCGAGAGCGGTCGCCGTCGTGACTTCTCCTTCCGGCGCTGTAATCAGAGATATCGAGAATGTTGTTTCGAGAAGATTTCCGGGGATGCCCGTGATTCTCTATCCTGCCGCCGTTCAGGGCAGCGATGCCCCGGGGGAACTGCTCAGAGGGCTTCTCAGGGCGCAGGAGGAAAATAAAGCCGACGTGATTATCATCGGGCGCGGAGGCGGCTCTATCGAAGATCTGTGGGCGTTCAACGACGAGGCGCTTGCGAGAGCGGTATTTGCTTCGACGCTGCCCGTTATTTCCGCCGTCGGGCACGAGACGGATTTCACCATTTGCGATTACGTCGCCGATCTCCGGGCGCCGACGCCTTCCGCGGCGGCGGAGCTTGCCGTGCCTGAACTCGCCGCGCTTGAATACGAGCTTTCCGATACCGCGGAAGAGCTGATCTCCGCCGCGGAAACGTTTATAAAATTTAAGCGGCACGAGCTTGACAGGATGGCCGCAGCGCTCAGCGCGAAATCTCTGTCCCAGAGCCTTGACGCCAGGAGACAGCTGCTGGACAGGCACGCGAAGCTGCTCGTGAATCTTGCCCGCTCGCGAACCGACATCGAGCTTCTGAAGCTCTCGAAGGCTCAGCGCGAAATGAACGCTCTGAGCTATGAAAACGTTCTTGAAAGAGGCTTTGCCGTCGTCAAAAATGAGCATGGCGCGATATTGAAGAGCGCGGCGGAATTGAGAGCCGCCGGCCGCGGACGGATCATGATGGCCGACGGCGAAACGGAAGTCGACGTGCGAGGATCGGAATAAAGACCTGACCGCGAACGGCGCGAAATGGTTGACGCCTGAATGCCGGCGAGCGAAAACGATATTGATGACGTTGATAACATTGGATGAAACGATAACGAACGGCGAACGGAAAAATGTTTCCGGAACGGCCACGGAGGTGCTTTATGGCTGCTGAAAAAAAGAATGAGCTTACGTATGAACAGGCTATGGACGAGCTTGAAAAGATTATTTCCGACATGGAGAGCGGAAGGCTTCCGCTGGAGAAGAGCATAGAGGCTTTCGAACGCGGAAGCGCTCTCGTGAAATATTGCCGCGGAAAGCTGGACGTTTACACAAAAAAGCTCGACGAGATAACGGGCGCCGGGAGCTCCGGAGATGCGGCCGGCGGAGCGTTCGCGGATGACGAAATTGACGGGGACGACGAAGAGGATAGCGAAAATGAGTGAATTTCACGATAAATTGACTTTTTACGCGAAGCATACCGAAGCGGCGCTCGA
>CADBOE010000201.1 GCA_902796205.1 uncultured Ruminococcus sp.
GCGTTCTTGATATTCTGGGAGATATTCCTCTTCTCCAGTTCCTTCATGACGAAGGGTTTGAAGAGTTCGAGCGCCATCTCCTTCGGGACGCCGCACTGATAGATCTTCAGCTCGGGACCGACGACGATAACGCTTCGTCCGGAATAGTCGACGCGTTTTCCGAGCAGATTCTGGCGGAAGCGGCCCTGCTTTCCTCTGAGCATATCCGAGAGGGACTTGAGCGGTCTGTTGGACGCGCCGGTGATGGCGCGGCCGCGGCGGCCGTTGTCGAGCAGAGCGTCGACGGCTTCCTGAAGCATTCTCTTTTCGTTCCTGACGATGACGCTCGGGGCGCGCAGCTCAAGAAGTCTCGCAAGACGGTTGTTTCTGTTTATCACGCGGCGGTAAAGGTCATTCAGGTCGGACGTGGCAAATCTGCCGCCGTCGAGCTGAACGAGCGGACGAAGATCCGGGGGAATGACCGGGATCACGGTAAGAATCATCCACTCGGGGCGGTTGTGGGAATCAATGAACGCCTGCACGACCTCGAGTCTCTTGAGCAGAGCGGCCTTTTTCTGAAGCACCGTCTGGCTGACTCTCTCCTTGTCCTGTCCCTCGAGCTCCTCTATCTGCTGCTTGAGCTCCGCGCAGAGAGGCTCGAGCTTCACTTCTTCGAGCAGCTGGCGGATGGCTTCCGCGCCCATCTGCGCCTTAAAGCCGTACGGTCCGTACGATTTTACCGCGGACTGGTATTCGTGCTCGTTGAGTATCTGCTTATATTCGAGAGCCGTCTGTCCGGGATCGAGCACCACGTACGCGGCGAAATAAAGAACTCTTTCGAGATCCTTCGGCTTCATGTCGAGCAGAAGTCCGATGCGGCAGGGCGTGCCCTTGAAGAACCAGATGTGGGAAACGGGAGCTGCGAGCTGGATGTGACCCATGCGCGTACGGCGCACCTTCGAGCTCGTGACTTCGACGCCGCACTTGTCGCAGACGATGCCCCTGTAGCGGTTTTTCTTGTACTTTCCGCAATGGCACTCTCCGTCCTTCGTGGGTCCGAAGATCCTTTCGCAGTACAGGCCGTCTTTTTCGGGCTTAAGGGTTCTGTAATTTATAGTCTCGGCCTTTTTTACCTCGCCGTGAGACCATTTCAGTATAGTTTCCGGAGAAGCAAGTCCGATCTGTATCGATTCAAAATTGTTAAAATCCACCATATTACTTCACCTTCCTTATCACTCGTTATCCCCGTCGGAACCGGCGTCGTCACCGTCGTCGTATCCTTCGTTTCCGGATTCGGACGCATAGCCGGATACGGCGTCGGGATCGAGTTCGTCCATCGCGTCTCCCGCTCCGTCGTCCGTTCTCTCCTCGCCTCCGAAATTGGAGCCCTCGTCGGCATATTCGTCCTCGCTGAGGCCGTATGCGCTGCTGATATTGCCGTTTTCGTCAAGGAAGCTGTAGAAATCCGGGTTGTCCACGTCGGATCTGGTCCTGTATTTCTCAGGATTCTTGATGTAGTCCTCTTCCGTTTCGCGGAGCGGTATCTCTTCTCCGCCCTTCTGATAGACCTTTACGTCGAGGGCAAGGCTCTGAAGCTCTTTGATAAGCACCTTGAACGACTCGGGTATTCCGGGTTCGGGCACGTTCTCGCCCTTTACTATAGCTTCGTACGTCTTCACGCGGCCGACCGTATCGTCGGATTTGATCGTGAGGATCTCCTGGAGAGTATATGCCGCGCCGTATGCCTCGAGCGCCCACACCTCCATCTCGCCGAAGCGCTGGCCGCCGAACTGGGCTTTTCCTCCCAGAGGCTGCTGCGTGACCATGGAGTAGGGACCCGTGGACCTGGCGTGCATCTTGTCGTCGACCAGATGATGCAGCTTCAGGTAGTACATATAGCCTACCGTTACGCGGTTCTCGAACGGCTCGCCGGTGCGTCCGTCGTAAAGAACGGTCTTTCCGTCCTCTTCCTTACCCGCCAGCTTCAGCGTTTCGAGAATATCCTTCTCGGAGGCGCCGTCGAATACAGGCGTGGCTATCTTCCAGCCGAGAGCTTTTGCGGCGTATCCGAGGTGTACCTCGAGCACCTGACCGATATTCATTCGGGAAGGCACGCCCAGAGGATTCAGAACGATCTCAAGAGGCGTTCCGTCGGGCAGGAAAGGCATGTCCTCCTCGGGAAGAACTCTCGAAACGACGCCTTTGTTTCCGTGACGTCCGGCCATCTTGTCGCCGACCGTGATCTTTCTTTTCTGCGCGATATAAACGCGGATCATCTTGTTCACGCCGGGAGAAAGCTCGCTGTCCGTCTCTCTGGTGAATTCTTTTACGTCCACGACGATACCGTACGATCCGTGAGGGACGCGAAGAGAAGTATCGCGCACGTCTCTCGCCTTTTCGCCGAAAATGGCGCGGAGAAGTCTTTCTTCGGGGGTCAGCTCGGTCTCTCCCTTGGGAGTAACCTTTCCGACCAGAATATCCCCGGCTCTGACCTCGGATCCGACGATAATCACGCCGGTGGCGTCGAGCATCTTTCTCGCGTCCTCGCCGATATGGGGAACCTCGGGAGTGATCTCCTCCGGTCCGAGCTTCGTATCGCGGGCTTCGCATTCGTATTCCTCGATGTGAATGGAGGTATAGGCGTCCTCCTTGACGAGCTTTTCACTTATAAGTACGGCGTCTTCGTAATTGTATCCCTCCCATGTCATGAAACCTATGAGAGTGTTTCTGCCGAGTGCGATCTCGCCGTGATCCGTCGAGGGACCGTCGGCTATGACGTCGCCCTCCTCGACCCATTCGTCAAATTTGACCACGGGGCGCTGGTTTATGCACGTCGCCTGGTTCGATCTCATGAACTTCAGCAGATTGTACGTGTCGATGGTGCCGTCCTCACGGACGATAACGATCTGTCTGCCTGAAACGTTCTTCACACGGCCGGACGCTTTCGCGAGCACGACGGCTCCGGAATCGTGCGCCGCCTTGTACTCTATACCGGTGGCAACGATCGGCGCCTGCGTTCTCATAAGCGGGACCGCCTGGCGCTGCATGTTCGAACCCATCAGCGCGCGCGACGCGTCGTCGTTCTCGAGGAACGGGATCATGGCGGCGGCGACGGATACGACCTGCTTGGGCGAAACGTCCATGTAATCGACCTGCTCCGGCGGCACCTGAATGAACTGATCCCTGAAACGGCACACGACCTTCTTGTTGAGGAAACGGCCGTTCTCGTCGAGAGGCTCGTTCGCCTGCGCGACGATGTACTGATCCTCGGCGTCCGCCATCAGATAATCGATCCTGTCGGTAACGGTGCCGCTCTCCTTGTCGTATTTTCTGTAGGGGGCCTCGATAAATCCGTATTCGTTAATTCTCGCGTACGTAGCTAGCGAAACGATAAGACCGATGTTCGGACCTTCGGGCGTCTCGATGGGACACATTCTGCCGTAATGCGAATAATGCACGTCGCGGACCTCGAACGTCGCTCTGTCGCGGTTCAGACCGCCGGGGCCCAGCGCCGAAAGACGGCGTTTGTTGGCAAGCTCTGCCAGCGGGTTCGTCTGATCCATGAACTGCGAAAGCTGCGAAGATCCGAAGAATTCGCGTATGGCGGCGGACACCGCTCTTATATTAACAATGGACTGCGGCGTAACGACGTCTCTGTCCAGCGTATTCATCTTTTCGCGCACGGTTTTTTCCATTCTGGAAAGACCGACGCGGAACTGATTCTGAAGCAGCTCGCCGACGCAGCGAATACGGCGGTTTCCGAGGTGATCGATGTCGTCGACGTTTCCGACCTCGCAGTCGAGATTGAGCAGATAGTTGAAGGAAGCAACTATATCGTCGATGGTAAGATGTCTCGGAACGAGATCGGCGGCTCTTGCGGCGATCTCCCTCCTGAGCGCTTCGACGTCATCTCCGAATTCGGAAAGGATCTCGTTCAGCACGGGAAGGTAAACGCGCTCCTTTATCCCGACCTCGGCGGGATCGAAGTCAACGTATTCGCCGAGGCTGACGGTCATGTTTCCGATGATCTTGCAGGGCTTGTACGGGGTATTGATGTAAACGTATTCCACTCCCGCGTCCTGTATCTTTTCGGCCATCTCGCTCGAGATAGTCTCGCCGGCCCTGACCAGGATCTCGCCCGTGCGCGGGTCGACGACGTCGGCGCACGCCTCGCGGCAGGCAATGCGCGCGAAGAGCGAAAGCTTCTTGTTGAACTTATATCTGCCGACCTTCGACAGATCGTAGCGCTTTCCGTCGAAGAACATGCCGAAGAGCAGCGATTTCGCGCTGTCGACGATCGCGGGCTCGCCGGGACGGATCTTCTTGTATATTTCAAGAAGCGCCTCGTCGGAGCTGCCGAGCGTGTCCTTCTGCATCGTGTTGATAAGTCTTTCGTCGATGAGAAGAAGATCCTCGAAATTCTCGGCGTATGCGGGAGCGAGCTCCTGCGTATTGACGGAGAACAGCTTCAGGATATCGTCGTCGGTGCCGTAGCCGAACGCACGGAACAGCATGGTGGCCGGCACCTTGCGGTTTCTGTCCACTCTGACGTGGATGCATTCGTTGTAGTCGATCTCGTATTCAAGCCACGCGCCCCTGTTGGGGATGAGCGTGGTGGCGGTGGTATTCTTTCCCTTCGCCTTGTCGAAGGCCTTCTCGTAGTAAGCTCCGGGCGAACGGACCAACTGGCTGACGATGACGCGCTCCGCGCCGTTCATGATGAACGTGCCGCTCTCGGTCATCAGCGGGAAATCTCCGAAGAAGAGCGTATCCTCCTTCACGACGCCCGTTTCCTTATTTATAACGCGCACGCGTACGTTAAGGGGCGCCGAATACGTCGAGTCGCGCTCCTTGTTCTCTTCGATCGTATATTTCGGCTTGTCGTCGAGCCTGTAATCAACAAACTCAAGCACGAGATCGCCGGAAAAATCTGTGATAGGTGAGAAGTCTCTGAAAACTTCTTTCAGTCCAACTTCGAGGAAGTGCTTGTAGGAATCCTTCTGAATAGCGATCAGATTCGGCATTTCAAGGATCTCCTGGATCCTCGAGTAGCTCTGTCTTTCGGTTTTACCATATTTCACGGTATGCACCATAGCAGAATATCACCTCATATGAAATATTGCGTCAGTATTTCCTGTTGCGCCGGGCCGCTTCTTATGCTAAAATAGGGCCGTCAAAGCGGATCCTTCCATCTTTTCCCCTGCTTTACGGCTTTCGTTCCGCGAACGCCGGGAGGCAGGGCTGCGCAGCGTGAGATTACAACGCAGTTTGACATTGTATCAAATTGCGGTCAATAAGTCAATGCATATTTTCCGATATTTTTCAAATTAAATTTTTGTTAACTCGCGCCCGGTTGCGCAATATTATAGAAACTTTTGCGTAAACCAACTGTTAATTTTGACGGGAAAACGGGTGCCGGGAGGAGCGGGCTCAGATTGCGGGGCGATTTCAGTCGTCCCCTCGTCCGAAATAATTGAGCGAATCAAGCGCGCCGATCATTCTCAGCATATACGCCCCGTCGGTAACGGGCCATTTGTAGCCGAGGCGGTAAAGCGCCTTTACCGTGAACGAATTGTCCGTTTGTATGTATTCGTGAAGCCGCGCGTCGCTGTTCGAGTAGGTCACGAGCCCGGACACGAATCCGCTCCGGGCGGGATCGTTCATTGCCTCCGAAAGAGCCGTCGCGAATTCCGCGTCACCGCACGGCCCTCCGGCGCGATCATATTTCGAACAGGAACCGTCCGTATTCGGTTTCCGGGTCGGTCAACGCGTTTTCCGCGCTCACGCCGAACCGTCCGGCTTCGTGCAGATATTTCAGCACCGCTCCGGCGATAGGCTCGAACCGCGGGATAACGAACGGCCTCCGCGGCATCGTCCCGGATATTTTTTCCCTGAAGGCGTTCATGAAAACGGGATTTTTCTTCCACACGCTGCCGCACACCGTGAGCGGGACCGTTTCGTCCGGAACGTATTTTTCGCATAAAAAGATCATCTGCTCCGCGAGAAGCTCCCCGGCCCGCTTCAGGATCGAAACGGAGATCTCGTCGCCGCCGGCCGCGGCGTCAACCGTCAGCGGCACGAGTCCGGCTATCTGAGTCACGGGAGGGCTCTTTACGGAATATATGGAAAATATCGCTTCCCTGAGCTCATCCCTTCCGGCCGCCCCGAAATGGCGGGCTATCGCGCCGGTCAGCACCGTTCGCGGACCTCTCCGCTCGTAATCGCGTATCGCGGCGCCGACGGCCTCGCGGGAGATCCAGTATCCGGAGCCCTCGTCCGACACGGCGGAGCCGTAACCGCCGGCGGAATAGACCTTGCCGCCGCATCTTGCAAAGACGGTCGCCCCCGTCCCGGAGAGCGCCAGCAACCCGTCCCCGAATATTCCGGCGCCGCTCAGCCCGAGCTCCAGCTCCCCGTCGCGGACGATATTTCCGACGGAAAACCATTTTCTGAATCTTTCTTCAAGCGCTCCCTCGAAATTTCCGCTCACGCTTTCGAGACGCGCGCCGCTTTTCAGCCCGAGCCGCGCGATCATTTCGTCGAAATGGGCGTCAATCAGCTCCGCCGGCGTCGTGTTTGCCCTGAGGCTTCCCGCCCTCGCGCTCGCTTTCAGGTGTCCTCCGTCGTCGAAAAGAACGGCGTTCACTTTTGTCCCGCCGCTGTCAAGCGCAAGGTGTAGCCCGCCTTTTCCGTAGCGGAAATAATTGCCGCCGGATACGGGCGCGGTCACGTCGCTGATATTGAGGTCCGCCATTGCTTCTGCAGCTGCGCTGTCCGGCATAAAATCCGCACCCCCGGTAACGTTCACATGTAGAAAATATTGTCCGCGTATTCGCGGAAGATCATTTCGTTGTGCGCGTCTCCGCCGTCAAGATTCGCGCTCATCAGCACCGGCGGCACGATCCCGTCGGCGATCATCACGTTTACGGCATCAATGACGAGCGCGTTCACGAGGGCTGTTCCCACGGCCGTCGAGGTGGGCCCGATCTTCTCGGGAAGTCCGTCGATCCGCACGGCGGCGTCGCCTTTTTCGCCCTTGTTGTCAATAACGACGTCGCACAGCTCGAACAGCCTTTTCCCGGACGGATGCCTTGACGCGACGGAAGCGGAGTAGTCGAGATTCGTGATGCAGATCGTCGTCACGCCGTTTTCCTTCGCCGCGACAGCCATGTCGGCCGGCACCGCGTTTCTTCCCGAAACGGAATGAAGGATCAGCACGTCGCCGGGCTTTAAGTTGTTTTTTTCGAAGATGATTTTTCCGAGTCCGGGCAGGCGTTCGAGCGAGCTCGTCATGGTGACCGGTCTCGTGTTCAGCATCATGCCGGGGAAAAATATGGGATTAACGACTGCGAGCCCGCCGGTTCTGTAGAATACCTCCTCGGCAACGATCCCCGCGTGGGAGCAGCCGAAAACGAATATGTTGTTTTTCTTTTTTACGGCGTCCGCGATCGCGCGCGCCGCTTTTCCGAAAATTTCCTTCTGCTCCGAATAGGCTCTGTTAATCGTATCCGTGACGATCCTGATATAATCCCCGCCGTCCATCCGGCACGTCCCCTTTCATACGCCGTACGCCGCATGCGTTTATGCGTTCATCGCAACCGATTCTACCATCCGGGCGGGCGGAGGTCAACCGGAATCGCGGCTCCGGGAAAAATGCAACGGGGGACAGACTCGCGTTTCACCCTGCCCCGTCCCCGGAAAAGGTGCAACGGGGGACAGACCCGCGTTTCAGCCTGCCCCGTCCCCCGGAAAAGGTGCAACGGGGGACAGACCCCCGTTTCCCGCGCACAGATCCCACTTAACAAAAAAAGGCAATTCTGCTATAATCGGACCCGTCACGATACCCACGCGAAGGAGAATGAACCTTATGAGCTTCTGGATACGCACGGAAGAGAAACCGCAGACCTCGGGTTTTTACTATTTCACGAAGGAAATCGATATCGATTTCGATCCCGCGACGGCTTCTTCGGCAGTTTTCAAAGTCTGCGCCGATTCCCGTTACCGGCTTTACGTTAACGGCGTCTTCGCCGGCGAAGGCCCCTGCCAGGGCTCCGAATATTCGCGCTACTACGAAACTTACGAAACCGACGAGCTTCGCCCTCTCCTGAAAAAAGGCCGGAACGAAATATGCGCAAAGGTGCTCTGGCTCGGCGAAAACGACTTTATCTCGGTCTACCGCTCCACCCGCCCCTCTCTCTGGATCGACGGAATGATAACCGGCGGCACAACCGGCGAAAACGGCGAAAACGGCACGGTAAAAGTGCCGGTGGAAACGGACGCAACGTGGACGTGCCGCCGCGACGACAGCGTAACGTTCCACTATTTCCCGGGCGTACACGTGTCGACCGCGCCGGGAGAGGATCACCACGGAGACAGCTCGTTCACCGCCGTACCCGTCATATTGATGAACCCTCCGGAGCAGGGCGGCTATAACATCTTCGGCCTGTCGGACACCTACCCGCTCGAGAAAAGGCCGATCCCCCCGATGAAATACGAACCCGCGAAAACCTTCTCGGAAATCAGAAGCGGCGAAGGCTTTACGGAGCTCGACGCCGGCACGTACACGACGGCCATCCCGACCGTCAGGGCCGAAGGCGCGCCGGGCACCGTCATAAAAATCATTTACAGCGAAAGCTACGTGCAGAAGGACGAAAACGGCAACGGGTACAAAGGATTGAGAGACGCCGTTTACACCGACAACGCCGCCGAATTCTCGGGAAGCGTTTACGACGTTCTGCGCATACCCGGGAGCGGGAAAGCGGTGTTGACCCCGTTCTGGTACAGAGCATTCCGCTTCGTCCGCCTCGAATCGACCGATCCGTCGGTCAGATACACGGAGCTCTCATACCAGCCCTACTTTTATCCGTTCCCGGAGGAAGGCACCTTCGAGTGCTCGGACGCCATGCTCGGAAAAATGTGGGAGATCAGCATAAACACGGTCAAATGCTGCGCCCACGAGATATATATCGACTGCCCGTACTACGAGCAGCAGCAATACGACATGGACAGCTGTCTCGAGATGCTGTTCACACAAAGAATGATCGCGGACCCGCAGCTTCCGTTCAAAAGCATCAACGATCTTGCGAGGTCGCAGATCTTCAACGGATTGCTGCAGGCCAATTATCCTTCCGTTTTCACGCAGATAATCCCCAATTTCACGATGTACTGGGTGATAATGTTCCGCGAATACCTCCGTTACGCTCCGTACGGCGCCGGCACCCGCGCACAGGCCGCCTCGCTCATGGGGACACTGGACAAGGCGCTCGATTCGTTCGAACTTTTCCGCGATGAGACCGGTCTTTTCGGCGCGAATCCGTACTGGAATTTCATCGACTGGGTGCCCGGCTGGCACGTCGGCGTCACCCCCGGCGGCAATGACGGCGAACCGATCACCGTATCGTCGATGATCTACACAGCCGCGCTCAGGAACGCCTCGGAAATCGCCGCGTACTGCGGCCGCGACGCGAGAGCCGCCGAATACCGCGACAGAGCCGACGCGCTCGCGGAGATCATAAAGGAAAAATGCTACGACAAAGAAGCCGGTCTCTTCCGGAACACGCCGTACCGCCGCGAATTCAGCGAGCATACCTCCCTCTGGGCCGTTCTCGCCGGAATCGTTTCGGGAAGCGAAGCTGAGGCGTTGATGACGCGCACGATGGACGGTGACGTTCCCGTGGCGCATTGCTCGTTCTCAATGGGCTCGTTCCTTTTCCGCGCCGTGGAAAAAGCCGGCGTTTACGACAGATACGCCGCTCGCCTGTTTTCAGGCTGGCAGAAAATGATAGACTGCCACTGCACTACGTGGTGCGAGAATCCCGACAGTCCGAGAAGCGAATGCCACGGATGGAGCTCGGCGCCCGCGTATGAATTCTCCGCGATGATCCTCGGCGCGTATCCCGCCGAAGACGGTTACCGCATGCTCCGCGTAAGACCGCACCTGTGGGCGCTCGACACCGAATGGGCGAAAGGCAGCGTTCCCACGCCGTACGGCCTTGTCAGGATCGGGCTCGAACGCGAAACGCCCGCGGAAGGCCGCCGGTTCTCCATAAGCGTGACGCTCCCCGACGGACGCGTTTTCAGCAAAAACAACTGCTCCGACGGCGACGTTTTCGAATTCCGTCTCGGATAAGGAGGTATTGCCGGTTGGAAGCGGCGCTGCAGATCACGATCAAAATAATAACGGTTGTTTCCGCGGTCGTTTCGGCGCTGTACCTGCCGAAGGCGATCTATTTCGTCGCCGGGCTGTTCACGACGAAGCGTTTCCCGAAGGCGGCAAATTATCACAAATATGCGATACTGATCGCCGCCAGAAACGAATCGGCCGTTATCGGGGCATTGCTGGACAGCATCGCGAAGCAGGATTACAAGGGAGAGCTTTCCGTTTTCGTCGTCGCGGACAACTGCACCGACGATACGGCGGAAATTGCCCGCGCGCACGGAGCCGTATGCTACGAACGTTCCGATCCCGATCACCGCACCAAGGGGTACGCCCTTCAGTTCCTTCTCGCGAATATTGACCGCGATCACGGCAAAGACGCGTTCGAGGGATATTTCATTTTCGACGCGGACAATCTCCTTCGCCCCGATTTTGTATCGAAGATGAACGACGCGTTCGATTCCGGCGCTCAGATCATCACGTCCTACAGAAACACGAAAAATTACGACGACAACTGCATTTCCTCGTCGTACGCGCTGCACTGGATGCGCACGATACGGACGACGAACAGGGGTATTTCGGCGCTCAACCTCACGACGCGCCTACAAGGGACCGGCTTTCTGTTCTCCGCCGGGACGATCAGGAAGCAGGGCTGGATATACACGTCGCTGACGGAGGACCGCGCAATGAGCGCCGATGCGGTAGCGGACGGCTTCAGGATCACGTACCAGAACGACGCTGAATTTTACGACGAGCAGCCGGTTCTTCTGCGGCAGGCAATGCGTCAGCGCATCCGCTGGGCAAAAGGACATATTCAGGCGTTCGGCGAGACCGCCGGAAAGCTGTTTGCCGGCGTTTTCCGGGCGCCGTTCACGCTTCAGAATCTGTGCTGCTTCGATATGCTCACAACGGTATATCCGCGCTCCCTCGTTACTTTTTTCAGGAATCTGCTCGTGCTGCTGCTCAGGATCGCGATCGTTTTCCTCGCCGGCTTCAGGTGGGGCCCGTTCCTCGGCCTGTTCGCCGGCATCGGGATAAATTTTCTCACGTCGTGGGGATCGTCGATGATAACGGCGGCGTACGTATGCGTCACGGAGCGCCGGCATATTCCCCGGCTGCCGTGGTACAGGCATCTGTGGCACATTTTTATGTTTCCGATGTTCGACGTCATCGGGAAATTATCGATGCTCATCGCCCTGTTCACGCACGTGGAGTGGAAACCGATCCATCACAGCAGAAACGTTTCGATAGATGAGATCTGAGCGGCGCCGCTCCGCGCGGCAGGAGAAAAAAACGAAAAACAGGAGGTCCGGGCCGATGCCTGATATTAAAACTTCTCTGGATCAGCTTATAGGAAACACGCCTCTTCTCGAGCTTTCGAATATCGAAAAAGAGCTCGGTCTCGCGGCAAGGCTGGCGGTGAAACTCGAGTATTTCAATCCGGCCGGTTCGGCAAAGGACAGGGTCGCTCTCGCGATGATCAACGACGCCGAGGCGGACGGACGCCTGAAGCCGGGTTCGGTGATAATAGAGCCCACCTCGGGAAACACGGGGATCGGTCTCGCCGCGGTCGGCGCCGCAAGAGGGTACCGCGTGATCCTGACCATGCCCGAAACGATGTCGGAGGAAAGGCGCAGGCTGATAAAAGCTTACGGCGCCGAGATAGTGCTGACGGCCGGTCCGGAGGGAATGAAGGGCGCGATACGGAAGGCGGAGGAGCTCGCGGCGGAGATCCCCGGAAGTTTCGTCCCCGGTCAGTTTGACAACCCGTCCAATGCGCAGGCTCATTTTGCGACAACGGGTCCGGAGATATGGGAAGCCACCGGAGGCGGGGTCGATATATTCGTAGCGGGCGTCGGCACCGGAGGAACGATAACGGGAGCCGGCCGCTTTCTCCGCTCGAAAAAGCCGGACGTCAGGATCGTGGCGGTAGAGCCGGCAGATTCACCCGTGCTGTCCCGCGGCTTCTCCGGACCTCACGCGCTGCAGGGAATCGGCGCCGGTTTCGTTCCGGAAGTCCTTGACACGGATATTTACGACGAGGTCGTCGCCGTCACTACGGAGGAGGCGTTTGCGGCGGGAAGACTGCTCGGCCGCAGGGAGGGCGTTCTCGCCGGAATTTCATCCGGCGCGGCGCTGCATGCCGCCATAAAGGAAGCGGAAAAGCCGGAAAACGAAGGAAAGCTGATCGTCGCGCTTCTTCCCGATACGGGCGACCGGTATCTTTCCACCGGTCTTTTTGCCGATCGTTGACCTGAATGCCGAAAGGGGAAATTGCGTTATATGAGTAAAGTTCTGGTGGCAATGAGCGGGGGCGTTGACAGCAGCGTCACCGCCGCCCTGCTGAGGGATCGCGGATATGAATGCATCGGCTGCACCATGAAGCTGTTTGACGGCGCCGGCGGGGACGATCCGGGAGAAAAATCATGCTGCACCGCCGAAGATGCGGAATTTGCAAGAAGCGTCGCGTATTCCTCGGAAATGCCGTATTACGTGTTCAATTTTAAGGATGATTTCAAAAAAACTGTCATAAAAGATTTCGGGGACAATTACCTTCACGGCCGGACGCCCAATCCGTGCATCGTTTGCAACCGCGAAATGAAATTCGGCAAATTGTTCCGGATGGGTGCGGAGCTGGGCTGCGATTATATGGCGACAGGTCACTATGCGCGGGTCGTTAACGAAAACGGCCGCTTCGTGCTGAAAAAAGCGGCTGACCGGACGAAGGACCAGAGCTACGTGCTTTATTTTCTGACACAGGAGCAGCTCGCCCGCGTTCTTTTTCCGCTCGGCGAGCTCACGAAAACGCAGGTAAGGGCGATCGCGGAGGAAAAACGCTTCCGCAACGCGAAAAAGCCCGACAGCCAGGACATCTGCTTCGTTCCGGACGGCGATTACGCCGGCTTTCTTTCGCGTGTGCTCCCGGTTGCGCCTCCGCCTGGTGATTTCGTCAACGCGGACGGCGACGTGCTCGGCACCCACGGCGGGATCATAAATTATACGATAGGCCAGAGAAAAGGTCTCGGCATTTCCGCCGCCGCTCCGCTTTACGTAAAGCGGATAGATGCGGAACGGAACCGCGTCGTACTCGGATGGGCGGATGAAATGTTTGACTCCGTGTGTATTTTAAGCGACGTAAACTGGATCCCGGGCGACGTTCCCACTGAGCCCGTACGCTGCGCGGTCAGGATAAGATACCATCATAAAGAGCAGCCTGCCGCCGTTTTTCCTCTTCCGGACGGCGGAGCGAGAGTGGTTTTCGACGAGCCGGTACGGGCGATCACGCCGGGGCAGGCCGCCGTTTTTTATGACGGCGACACGGTTCTCGGCGGCGGAACTATCGTCAGCGTTCCGGCAGGGTCGGAGGAAACTCAAAAATAAAAGCCGCCCCCAGGAAGGAGGCGGACGGTAACGCGCTGATGACGTTGTTATGCGGCGGTAACGCGTCGTTGCTTCCGGTGCGGCGGTAACGCGAACCGCGGCATTGCTCCCGGCGCGGCGGTCAATCCCTCGGATAAAGTCCCGCTTCGATCGCTCTGCCCTTGTCCATCCGCAAAACCCTGACGGTGTTTTCGCCCTGATTGACAACGACGTCCGCCTTATAGATGATCTTTTTGTCGATCAGCTGCTGGAGCGCTTCTCTGACGTCGTCCTCCGATACTTCGTTGAGGCGGGCAACGTTGGTCACCGTCGACAGGAACGTCGGATAGATATTGCGCTCCTTGTGCCTGTAGATATAGCGGAAGTTGTCGATGATCATGTCATAGTATCTGTTTCTCTCGGCGGTTTCCTCGGGTATCTCGAACACCTCGTCCGCGGCACCGCGAAGCCGCGCGCTGAGACAGCCGCGCACGCCGGAGAGCACGACCTTTTTGCCGAGTCTGGTGCGCAGGAAGGTGAACGGCGATATGAACTGGTCGTCCGCCGTAAATATGACGAACGTTTCAACGCTTTTGTCCGCCGCGGCCGTCTGATAGATCTGGTCGAGCATGATCAGGTCCGTGCGGTCCTTCCGGTAATTGTCCGGATCGCGCGTGTCAACAACCTCTCCCCCCGCTCCTCTGATCGCGTCGGTTTCCTTCTGGAGTTCGGGGTTGATAAAATTTCCGTAAAAAGCGAATCTGACGACGTCATATTTCGCTCTGATTATCTGCTGGAATTCCGCTGTGTCCGGGTGGCGCCCGTAGATATTGCCCAGCGCCTCGTACATATGATCAAAATCTGTAAATACCGCCGTTTTTCCGTTCTTTTTTCCAAATAATTTCATAAAAAATGTGCCTTTGCCTTTCTTTTTTCGTTTATCGTCAATCAGTTGTCATTTGTCATTTTGTTTTTTTGTCATTTTCTGCCGGTACTCCCGGTTCACGCCCGGTCGTCCTGTTTTGTTTTGTTCCGTTGCTGCATTGTCGTATTGTTGTAATGTCACTTTGCGGGTTTAATCTGCCGTCGTTTTTATGACGCTCGCGCCGTTGACGGCCGCCCCGTGCCGCCCGTTTTGCGTCGCGCCCAGATCGCCCGGCGAAGATAATTGTATATTATTGTTTTTTCTATTTCAAGTGTTCCACGTCGCGTATTTGGTTCTTTTTTAGTGTTCCACGTCGCGTATTTGGTTCTTTTTTGTGGAAATATTATTTATTTTATTGATTTTTTGTGAATGCTCGCGGACAACAAAACGGGCGCTCCGGCAACCGCCTTTACACCCGCTTTTACCCCGTCCCGCGGACTATTCCGGTCGCCCGGAAAAGCCTCCCCGGGAGCCCTGCAACCGGGGACATGCAACGGGGGACAGACCCGGGTTTCCGGTCTGCCGTTATTGAAACAGACGCGAGCGGAA
>CADBOE010000202.1 GCA_902796205.1 uncultured Ruminococcus sp.
AATCCGTTCTTCCTGTATTGCTCGTAATCGAACGCTTCAAGCTCGTCGATCGCGAGTTTATGAAATTCGTAAAAATTATGCCACCACTCGTAGCCACTTCCGAGAGACGCGCCGAGATAGGCGTCGGCAATGTCGCATCCCATCTGAGGAGCCACGTAAAAAGCGCCCATAGCGAGGACGTTGACGCCGTTGCCGGTGATTGCCCTGAGCGCGGCGGGAACGCTCTCAACAACGCCGGCGTGGACGTGCGGACACTTTGACGCCGCTATGTGAATACCCATTCCGGTGCCGCAGAAAAGGAGCGCTCTTTCAAATTCGCCCTCGGCGATCATCGCTCCGGCTCTGAGTCCTATTCTGTGGAACATGAGATCCGTATCCTTGTCCGGATCGCTGTCCGCCTGAACGCCCACGTCCGTTATCTTCCAGCCTTTGGCTTTCAGATGCGCGACCACGGCCTCCTTGAGCGGATAGCCCGCGAAATCGGCGGCAACAAGCAGATATTTGTCACAGATCTTTTTCATAACTTCGTCTCCTTTGCATTCGGTACTGATGCAATAATTCTACCTTACGGTCCGTGCGCTGTCAAGGAAAACCGGCCCCGGCACGGTTTCCTGTCACGATATCTGCCCCCCGACACGTTTTTTGTCATTGTATCGTTCATGCTTCGACGTCGTTTCGTTCCTGTTTCGCCCCCGTTCCGGGCGCTCGCGGTCGACATCGCCTTGCCGCCGGCGCTTGCCGGCGCTTAAAGAATAAGCTCCATTCCGATTTTTTGCGGCGTGAGTCCCATTTTTTCGTAAAAAGCGAGGGCCCCCGGATTGCATGACCAGACGTTCAGCGTGACGTTGTAAAAGCCGTTGCTCCTTGCGTAACGCACGACTTCGTCGTAAAGCATCCTGCCGATGCCGCGCCCTCTCATCGCCTCGTCCACGCATATATCGTCGACGTAGAGCGTTTTCACGTCGGTCAGAACGCGGTCTCCGGTGATCCGCTTATGCACGCAGAACGCGTGCCCCGCGATTTTCCCGCCGTCAACGCAAACGAATACCGGTCTTGAATCGTCCGTTATGATCGTCTCCAGCTCTTCGCTTCCGTATTTGGTCGCCGGCCCCTTGAAAAGATCAGGCCGCCCGTTGTGATGCACCATATCGACCTGCAGAAGGAGGTCCATTATTCCCGGAACGTCATCCGGTACCGCTCTCCGAACGAAAGGCATAATTTCACGCCCTTCTTCCGGCGGAAAGAGGTTCGTCCCATATTACCGACGCGCCATGTTCCGCCGCAAGTCCGTCGATCGTCTCCCGCAGGCCTTCGATGAACGCCGCTTCTTTTTTCTTCGATCGTCGTCCTTTCGCGCCGTAAAGCTCTTTTTCGAAATACGCGTCGTATGATACGCCGAAGTCGTCATCGCTGTCGTGCGGGAAAAACGTGACCGCGGCCTTGTACGATATATGCCCGGCTTCGGAATCGCTGATGAGCATCACGAGAGCGCCGCGGCGCCGTCTCCCGGAAAAGACAGCCTCCGCTTTGTAATATCTTTCATATACGTTCAGTACCATGCTGGCCTCCTTTGCCCGGCGCGGCCGGACCACGTGGAGATTATAACATCGTCGCGGCGATGATACAACGACCGCGTGCGCCCGTTTAAGCGCTTATTTACGTGTTCGTATAAGCGTTTATTGAAACTTTCGTTCAGGCGTTCGCCCGGCTCAGGCACGCAGAATTTCAGTGAAAACGGGTTATTCTTCAACGGTCATGCCTCCGGGGCGCGTTTATTGTTATTTCCGAATTCGATTTATCGGATTTCTTTCCGTTGCATACGGAACAAAGGATCTGTTAATAAAATATCCGGGAGCCGTATATCTTTTTTCAGATATTCAACTGCGCAATCGTGCAATTGTATTCAGCTGCAGTTTCAGGCTCTTTTCATCCGGCAGAAAGTTCCGGATGCAGACGGTCACGATCCCCGTATCAACTCTGCGCACCCTGACGTTATCCCGGACGACGATGATTTTTTTGACGGAGTATCCGATAGCGTTGGGCGGGCGTTCCTGAACTTTTCGTCAAGCTCCATTCCCTCGTTAAATGCCATTCCGCGAAGATCATCGGGCAGAACCGCAATAATCTCAAATTCCGGACTCACCGTTATCCCCTGTTCCCTGTGCTTTCAACTGACCTCAAACGCAAAAACGTGACTCGCTTCCGCGCCCCACGTTGACTCCGGGACGAGCCTGACGCCGCGCCAGACGCCGGAAACGGCGATCTCGTTGAGACGCTGATAATTGTTATCAGCGCGGAAGATCGTTTCGCACGATCCGTCAGGAAGTATTCCCTCGATCCGGTAGGCGCGGGTCATCGCGTGCGGAACGTGAAAATCCTGCATGTGAAGCGGCCTGTTGCAAAGCATATTGTGAACGAATCTGACGCCGTTGATCCCGGGCATGCTCCGGCGGTCGAGCTCGCTGTCCCAGACTATCCGGACGCGTGCGACCGGCTCGGGCTTGTCAAATAAATACTCTGCGGAACCGCCCGGCTCGATGAAACAGCCGTTATCCTCGTCTCCGACGGGACGGTCAATACCGTTACGGAGATTTTCCGCGTTGCCGACGCCGGTGATCCGCGCTTTGCGCGTAAGCTCCGGGACGGCGCGCCGGTTAAACGGCAGATAACAATCGTCCTCCATCAGCATCTGCTTCAGCTCGCCGACGTGTTTTTCGTAAACGTCGCGCGGCAGGCAATTCTCACGAACGGCGATCGCGGCTGCAGTACCAGCGGCCTGACCTACCACCGCGCACGTTCCCATCACACGGCACGAGCTGAGCGCCCAGTGAGTGACCGATATATTTCTCCCGGCGAACAGAAGATTAGGTACGTTTTTTGAATAAAGCGAGCGGAAAGGTATGCCGTAGGGCGATGGCGCCGGATAATTCACGTTGGGCCTTCCGCCGTTCCGGAAGCCGCGCGGATCGTGATCGTCCATCGGCCAGCCGCCGTATGCCACTATATCGTCAAACCGCCCCTCCGATCTGACGTCGTTCTGCGTCAATACGTAGTCTCCGACGTAGCGGCGGCTTTCCCTTTTCCCCGGAAGGATCCCCACCCAGTCGAGCCTCCAGTTTCTGTTTTTTTCGCGCTGCTCCGGATCGTTTTTTATATAATCCCACAGTCCGTATGCCAGCCGGAGCAATTCGTGTCTCGTTTTTTCGGTGTCAGCTATTGAATCTCCGTCACCGCCGAGCTCAAGATACCAGTAATTTTCAAGCGGCGAAGAAAGGTCGGGAACGCGGTGCCTGAGATCTTCGGCGGTCAGGCGCGCAGCCCATGCCGGCGGGATGAAGACGCTCTCCCGGTCTTCCTCTCTCGCTTCGAGAATGCAGCTCATGCCCATTGTTCCCGTGTCTCCGGCGGTTATCCCGCGGCCAAGCTCCTCTCCGAATTCGCTTTCGCTTTCACGCCCGTGACGGTATTCGGCGCTGGTAAGCGGCGCGAGTATGCTGTCCCCGGAGCAGTCGGCGAAAACCCGTGCATATACGCGGTGGAACTGCTGCGTCGTCATCTGCCAGCCGGTGACCGAAACGATCCGTCCGTCCGCGGTTTCGCACGCGTTGACCGAGCAGTTCAGAAGCAGTGTGATATTCTTTTCCCTGACGGCGAGATCGTACAGGATCCCGTCCCAGATATGATAATTCTTGTCCGGATTTCTGTAATAATTTTCGAGCATCAGCTCTTCGATCAGCCCGGTCTCGCGCATATTCGCGCCCTGCGCGCCGCACACCCACATTCTTATTTCGCTTGACGCGTTGCCGCCGAGCATCGGTCTTTCCTGTATCAGCACAACCCTGGCGCCGTGGCGCGCCGCTGCGACGGCCGCGCACAATCCCGAAAGGCCTCCGCCGACTACGCAGAATTCAGTTTGATGGTCGATGACCGGAAGATCGTTTTGAAGTTTCATGATTAATTCACCGGTTCGCTATGAAATATATAAGAATCGTTCGCTGTGAAATGCAAAAATCCGACGGTATCTGCGGAAAACGCGGCCGATTATCCGATTTTAATGATGCAATTTTTCCGTTCATAGCTCCTCCGCGGCCAATCAGAATTTCACGCCGTCCCACGCCCTGACAGGCTTCAATTTTATCGCGTGCGGCATGTGTTGTCAACGGCAAGGGAGGGCGAATAGAACCCGGGTCTGTCCCCCGTTGCACCTTCCCGGGGACAGGCTCGAAACCGTGGTCTGTCCCCCGTTGCACCTTCCCGGGGACAGGCTCAAAACCGGGGTCTGTCCCCCGTTGCACCTCCACAGGGACAGGCTCAAAACCGGGGTCTGTCCCCCGTTGCACCTCC
>CADBOE010000203.1 GCA_902796205.1 uncultured Ruminococcus sp.
AGGACGTTCGGATCGGTGTACGTATATTCCTTGCCGACGTACTTTCCGACCGTTCCGTCACTGTCCACGTCAACGGCGACAAGTATCAGATTTCTCCGTGAAGACGTTGTGATGCCTAAATTGTGCATCTCATACTCGTCCTTTTTTTCGTATTTATTGGTGTCGAGTCCGGAAGTGGAATAGCTTTTTACGCCTCCGTAGCTTTTAAGCTCACTTTTTTCGTAAACGTCGTTGTACGAGCTTCCGCCGGAGAGCCCCGCCATATAGGCGTAGTCGTCGTGATTGTCCCCGCTGTAGATATGGTCTCCGCCGTCCTTCTGAGCGACGACGAACGCCGCCTGCTCCCTTCCGGCGTTGTTGGAATCGAACACGCCGACGGCAACGCTCTGTATGAACGAGAACCTGACGCTCATACCGTCCGCGTCCTTGTCGTCCTGCCCGAAAAACCACGACTGATATTTATAGTCGAGCGTTCCGCTCGCGTTATAGCTCAAAAATGTTCCGTTAAAGAAGATATCTTTTGCGGCTCCCTGCCCGTTCGTGGCGACGGTCGCGACCTGAAACTGAGGCATGACCACGTTGTGATCCGTCCCGCCCTTGTTGAAATTATCCTTCAGGCTCTCGATTATATCGTTCGTCATCGTATTGATCGGCGAATCCGTATTTTTGTCGTATTTGAACTGCTTGAACATCAATGCGGAAATATTCGCTTTGCTTCCGGAGGCTTCAACGTAATATATTCCGGCGACAACGGAATTCTCGGAAAGCTTTACCTCCGAAGCATTGGTTCCGCCGGTATGCCACACGTCGATCCCGTATCCGGCGACAACGGCCTCGTCGAAGCCGTCTCCGTCTATATCTCCGACAGCGACCGACGGCGCGGTCATGGTAAGATCCATCCGCTTCCCGCCGGACGAATGAAAATTCTTACTGACGAGTTCGACTCCCGACGTTCCGGACGACTTGCCGACGATGGATCTGCCGCTCCCGGATCCGAGCGCAACGCTCAGGTAAGCATAAAACATCGAGCGTCTCGTTTTTTCAACCGTTTTAGAAGGAATATCGCCGATATAGCTGACGACCGCGAGATCATCCCTGCCGTCGCCGTCAAAATCACCGGCGGCAAGGTCGGCCTGAAGCTTCTGGGCGGCAATTGTACTTGAGGCGAGGTTCGCTCCGCCGTACGAAGAATGGGTATAGGTCGGATGAAGGAGCCTGTTCGAGTCGGACCCGTCGCTTACGTTATAGATCTTTTCGGAGCTCCCGTTTTTTTCAAGGTAAAATTCCTTCAGAGAGGCCGCGGTCCCGTCCGCGCTGGCGAACGTAACTATGGTTTCCCGTCCGTCGCCGTCGAAGTCTCCCGCGGTAATGGAGAGGAAATTTGAAGCGTTGAAATTTTCAAAGCCGTCAGAGCCGGCTTCTTTCTGGATCCACGTGGCGGCGCCGAGCCAGCGCGAATTGTCCGCCTGCGTCTGCGACGTCAGATCGATCACGTTGAGCCGGAACGACCATTTGCTTTTTGTATTATCGAGGCCGACGTAGGCGACGTGCGTTTTCCGCCCCGACCCGTAAGGGTCAAAGCCCACGGCCTGCACAAAACCCCACGTCAGATAATCTCCTCTTCCCGAAATAACGGAACGGCCGAGGCTCTTCCGGTAACCGTTGAGCTGCGTTCCGGGGGCGATCCCTTCGTAAATATCATAGCTGAGCTGGGAACGGTTGAAATTCTTTTGTGTGAGGCCGCTGTAAAGATACATAAGCTCGTCCTGAGGCGCGAGATTGAAAGGCACTCCCGCACCGAAGCCGTACGGATCCGGTGCGCTGTCAAATTCCTTCGGCTTCTCGCTTATCCCGAGAAGCGCGTCGAGAGACGAGGCGCCTTTGTTTTTGCCGTCGGCCGCAGATCCGGCCGTCGCATACGCACCGGCGGACATGACGATAATGAGTACAGCCGCGATCAGACGCATGATGAAAACGTTTTTCCTGTTAAACATGTTGTTCCCTTCCTGTTTTGAAATAAATGGTGTGATCGGCGTGACCGGCGCGGGCGGCACAGGCGGCGTGATCCGCGTTGTGCGCGTCATGCGCGGGATCTGTTTATCAGATCTCTTCCGGAACAGTAGAATTCTACCGATATCCGTCCGGCGCGATAGAGTAACGGGAGGGGTTTATAGTGAAATTTTTCAGAGAATCGGAAAACCGGGTTCGCGAAAGCGAACGAACTTCAAAAAAGCATATGGGCGGCGAGCTCTTCTTTGCTTCCTATCCCGAGCTTGTTGAATATCCCGGTGATCCGGTTATAGACGGTACGGCTTGAAATGTGGAGATGTTCACCTATCTCAGCAGCGGTCCAGCCGCGGGAATAAAGCATCGCAATGCTGAATTCGAGGGTCGTGAGTATGTCGGCGACGTCGTGCCGGATATACTGGCTGTGGATAATGCGCCAGCTCGCGCTGAAGGCGTAGGTTATCCTGTCGATCCGTTTGCGCAGATCCGGATCCCTGTCGGCGAAAAATATCTCTATGAGACCGTGAAGCAGACCGTGATGCTCGCCGAAGGGTTCGATAAGTCCGTCCGGCTCCGCAAGCTCCCATGCTTTCCCCAGTCTCTCGAGCGCCTGCTTTTTCTGCCTGAGATTAATGAGCGCGATCGAGGCTATGATATGGCAGTATATGAATCCGACCGGATATATCGCCGAGCTGAAGGCGAGCCCGGTGTCGGCGATCGCGAGGGCGCCGCGGTAATCCTTTTCAAGATATGCTTTATGCGCCAGTATATAGCACGAATAGACTTTGAGTCCCTCGGGAAGATATTTCATATGATCCGCGAGCGGAGGAACGTCGGGCAGGGAAATGTGAAAGAGCACCGACGACATCGTGGCGAAAAACACAATAAGCGCCCTCGTTCCGTCGTCCGGACCGCCGTCCGCAGCACCTTCCGCAGCGCCTTCCGCAGCGTTTCGGAAAAGAAGTCCGGTCTGCTCACGCAGATCGCCGAGAACGGAAGTGACGAACGCCGGGGAACCGCCCGAAAGATTTGCAAAAGCGGCAACGGTTTTTGCGGAAAAGCGGACGGCGGGATCGGCGTCGTTCAGATGGGCCGCCATTATTTCCGCCGCTTCAGCGGAAAGGCCGCTGAAGAATTTCAATTCGCCGTACGCGATATCCCTGTAATCCGGGTCCGGTATGGCTTCGATATACCGGGCGGCTCCGCCAGGCGCGTAATCCGCGTTCATAAGCGGCATCGCGCAGCGCCGGCGGCCGTTTCCGTCATTCTCTCCGGTGCCGGCAGGTGCCGCGGCCCGTTCATTAGTTTCGGCGGTCAGAGCGGCGTCCGACGGTATCATCCAGGATCTGCCGTGCCTTACGGCGCCGGGGATCCGGCCATCTGCCGCCCGTTTCTGTATGGCGCGCTGAGTGACGCCCAGTCTGGCCGCCGCGTCTTTTACCGTCTCATATCTGTTAAGATCCATTCGCCGCCAGCCTGATCATACGCGTCGTTCTTCCGGAGCGCCGCTTTTCTTGCCGGTTTCTTCCGGAGCGCCGTCTTTCATGCATTTCCTTCTCAGATTCGCCAGCTTCAGATCTGTATTGTAAAAATCCTTTTCGGTGCAGCCCGCCCTTCCGCCGCCGGCGCAGGCACACGCGCAGGCGCAGGCGCACGCGCACGAGCTGTGCGCGCATGAGGATCCTCCGCCGGACCGC
>CADBOE010000204.1 GCA_902796205.1 uncultured Ruminococcus sp.
CAACCGGGGACAGACCCCGGTTTTCGCCCTGTCCCTGTGAGGGTGCAACCGGGGACAGACCCCGGTTTCCGCCCTGTCCCCGAGGGGGTGCAACGGGGGACAGACCCAGGTTTCCACCCTGTCCCCGCTGGGGGTGCAACGGGGGACAGACCCCGGTTTCCGCCCTGTCCCTGTGTGGGTGCAACGGGGGACAGACCCCGGTTTCCGCCTCTGCCCCACTGTTGCACGGCGTACGCCCGTTGTGATAAAATCGCCGCATCCATCAGAAAGAGGGAACAAAATGGAGCGAAAGAAAAATATTGTTGTTCGAGGAAAAATCAAAAATATCTCGTTGAAAATCATTGTCGTCGCCATCGTTTCGGCGCTGTTGCTGACGTCGAGCGGCTGCGGTTTTCTCTCCGGATTGTTTTCGTACCGGCGCCGCGTCGTAAATTTCGACAGCATGGAATACAGCAGACCGGACGTTGACGGACTGTGCAAAAAAATTACTGACCTTTCAAACAAAATCAGCACCCCGGGGGAAGATTTCAGCGCTCAGCTCAGCGAGCTTCAGGAGCTGAACGTATTGCTCGAAAACGTGTACACCATGCGCACCCTTTCGGAAATACACTTTTACATTGACACCGGCGACGCGAAATGGGCGGACGAAACCGATTATTTTGCGATGGCGTCGGCGGAATTGTCGAAGAACCTTGAAGCGCTGTATATTGCCTGCGCCGACTCCGAAAATTGCTCGCGATTTGAAGCGGAATGCTTCGGAGAGGGCTTTCTTGAACCGTACAAAGGGCAGAGCGGAATGTCTGACAGAGAGCTTCAGCTGCTGCAGAGAGAGGCTTCGCTTCTGAACGAATATACCGCCTACGACTACGACCGGATCTTTGACGCCTACGGTACCGACTACGATGCGATGTATAAAAAGATCAACTCCGATCTCGGCAGCCTGATGGTGGAACTCGTCAAGATCAGAAAGGAAACCGCCAGGCTGAGGGGCTACGACAATTACATCGACTACGCGTACGATTCATTGTCGCGGGACTATACGCCGGATGAAGCGCGCGCTCTGCTCGACGGCATTGTCGAAAAAATCGTCCCGATCTTCACCGAGGCAAGAAACGCCGGCAAATACGACAACGACGGATCGCTGCCGCGTCTGTCTGCGGGGCGGATCAGCGACGTTGCCCGCGAAGGCCTCAAAAAACTTGACAAAAGATTTATCGAATCCCTCGATTTTATGGAAAAATACAATTTATACTATCTCGGATACGATTCAAAGCAGGCCGACGTTTCGTTTACGACGTACCTGTTCTCGTACGACGCCCCGTATATGCTGATCCACGGAGCGGGAGATATGTACGATCTCATGACTTTCATACATGAATTCGGCCATTTTACAGACAATTATTACAATTACGGCTCAAATTTCGACATCGATCAGAGCGAAATCGCGTCGCAGGCTCTTGAAATGCTGTTCCTGTGCAACGCCGACGGCTGCGGGCTCAGCGAATACGAGCTGGCCTCGCTGGAGGCAATGAAATTCGCGGATACTCTGACAATTTACGTTATTCAGGGCATGTATTACCGCTTCGAAGACCGGCTTTACGCACTTCCGGACGACGAACTGACCCTCGAAAAGATCAACGGGCTGGCAAATGAAGTCCTGCAGGAATTCGGGCTGACCTCGTATTATTCCGATTTTCCGACTCTCTGGGTCACGGTTCCCCACTTCTTCGAGAGCGCGTTCTACGTCATAAGCTATATAACCTCCAACTCGGCCGCGCTTGAAATATATGAAACGGAGCTTGCCGGGAAAGGTAGCGGCGTTGACCTCTACTTCGCCCTCATTAACTGGGACCACGAAAAAACTTTCAGAGAGAATCTGTCGCGCGTGAGCATGCGCGATCCGTTTTCCGGCGAGGCTGTCGACAACCTCGCGAAAACACTGAAGGCGATGATGCTCGAATGAACAACAAGCGTTTCTACGTTTTTTCCGGGCCGGCAACGGATGCGGACAGACCGTGCGGTCCGCGTGCGGACAACGGCCGCAGGTGCGTTCTTATCGGCGCTTCCCCCGATATCCGCGGCTTTGAAATGATCGAGCCGGACGACTTCGTTGCCGTCTGTGACGGAGGCCTCGGATACGCGATATCTCACGGGATCGGCTTCGACCTTTTCGTCGGCGACTTTGACTCATACAGCGGGGATATTCCTCCGCTGACCGCGGAAACAGTGACGCTTCCGTCGGAAAAGGACGATACCGACACCGGCTACGCCGCGTCAATGCTGATCGGCCGCGGCTACAGGGATTTTTTGCTGCTCGGAGCCGCCGGAGGACGCTTCGATCACGCGCTCGGCAACCTCTCCGTGGGGGCGGCGATCGCCGAAAACGGCGGAACGTGCGTTATCTGCGGCAGAGATCCGGGAGAAATGATATTCATTTTCAGAAACCGATCCCTGTCGCTCGAGCCGGCGGAGGGCGCGTACGTTTCCGTATTTCCTCTCGGATGCGCGAGCGTCAAAGTGACGCTTGAAGGGTTCAAATATCCGCTTTCGCACGCAACGCTGCGCGCCGGCACCACGCTCGGCGTCAGCAACGAATTTGCCGCTTTTTCGGTCAGATCCGGCGAGCGTCCTCACGGCCCCGGTGAACACGGCGTAATAACGGCCGAAAGCGGCACCGTCATGGCGGTTACAGCGTTTTATCGATGAGTCTTGAAACGTGTTTGTAGACCAGGAACGTTATCGCGCAGTTGACGACGCTTTTTATCGCGTTGAACGGGATGATAGCGGGAAGAAGCAGAGCCGCGACCTGATTCACGCTGACGCCCATGTAAACGGGATCGATCAGCAGATTCAGTGGGATCATTGTTGCCGTCATCATTGCCGCCCCCGAACCGAGAGCGATCAGAGCGCCTTTTCGGGTGTGCTTCAGACGGTATATTGTTCCCGCGGTCAATACCATTGCCCCGGTCGCCAGAAAATGCATCAGGATCCCCCAGGGGCCGCCGGAAGCGCTGACGGTAAGGCCCTGTATCACCGACGTCACGGCTGTCAATACAAGGCCCCACAGAGGGCCGAATGCGAATGTCCCTATCAGTATCGGCACGTCGGCCGGATCGTATTCGAGGAACGGCGCGGCGGGCAATATCGGAAAGTGAACGAGGTAAACGAGCACTATCGACAGCGCCGCGAACATTCCGAGATATACGAATTTCATCGGGCTTTTAGGTTTGCGTGAATTCGAGCTGTTCATATTCGTTTCCACCCTTCTGTCAGAAATGTTTCGGGCAAAACGAACGTCTGACTCCGTTTCTCTCCTCCGGACTGTACCGTCGGCTCCGGAATCTCACCGGATCTGCGTCGGTTCGCGCTTTTGTATCGCGCTTATTTCCGCCGCTCGCGGGCTTTCACCGCCGGTAGGGAATTTCACCCTGCCCCGAAACGAACAACGGCATTATAATCCTGCGCGTGCTCGGCGTCAAGTGACATCTTTCCGCATCTTCCGCATCTTCCCGGAAAAAGAGCGGTGCGGATAACGGGCGAAAACCGGTGTCGAAACCGTGGTCTGTCCCCAGTTGCACCCCAGGCGGGGACAGGGTGGAAACCCGGGTCTGTCCCCAGTTGCACCCCCGGCGGGGACATGGTGGAAACCGAGGTCTGTCCCCCGTTGCACCCCGGCGGGGACAGGGGCGAAACCCGGGTCTGTCCCCAGTTGCACCCCCGGCGGGAACAGGGTCGAAACCTGGGTCTGTCCCCCGTTGCATGTCCCCCGTTGCGCGTTCTTGACACTTTCTTGACACTTTCTTGACATTACTCGTTCGACGCTTGTATAATCGGTCATGATCATCATTTGCTAAGGTGTTGCGTTATGAAAAAAAGAAGTATTATCGCGTTAATCATTTCATTGACCGTTTTTTTCAACCTGTTATTAAGTGCATGCAACGGAAAGACCTTGCAGAACACGTCGACGGCCGTGCCCGGAGAAACAACAGGATCGTTGACCGCTACGGAACCACCGACTGAACCACCGGCGGAAACACAGGCTCAGACGGCGTTGGCAACGGATATTTTGGCAACGGAAAAAACCGACGCCGCCCTGACGACAGATCCGGCCGCCGAACCGACACCGCTGATCACTGACGAGCCCTCGCCCGCCCCATCGCAAAAGCCAACAGCCGTGCCGACGCAAAAACCGGCGCCGGACACCGAAGATATCTCCGCCTCTGTAAAATTCAGCGAAATGGAATACGTACGTCCAGATGCCGGCGCCTTCAAAAACGCCGCAGACAGACTGACGGAAGCGGTCGAATCCGGAAGCGCCGGTGTGAACCAGCTCATCAAGAACCTCACTGACTTCTTTTCCACTGAAATCGTCGAATGGAATTCGATGGGATCGATAGCAAATATACGTTTTTCGATCGACACGTCAGATCCGGCATGGGCGGAGGAAATGAGTTATTTCGACGCCAACAATTCCATGGTCGAACGCGAGATCGAGGAGCTGCTCGTTGCCTGCGCCGCGTCGTCGCACAGAAGCCGCTTTGAAAAGGAACTGTTCGGCGAAGGAATGCTCGAACCGTACGTTAACGGCCCGGTCCTGACAGATGAAATCGTCGAATTGATGAAACAGGAAAGCGAGCTTGTCAGCGCCTATCAGGCATACGACTATACGAAGCAGCGCATCAGCGTGGGCGCAAGATACGCCACGATTGAAGAATTTCTTAACGATCCGTCAGTATGGGAGGACGAAAATCAGTATGGTATAGTGATGGCCGAAATATACAAGCAGATCGGCAAGGACACGGGATCGATATACGTTGACCTCGTCAGGATAAGAAAGGAGATCGCTTCACGGGCCGGATACGATTCGTATGAGGATTTTGCTTTTGATTATTCGCTGACCCGCGACTATACGCCCGAAGACGCCCTGAGATTCTGCGATGCGATTCGCGATCAGCTTCTCCCCGCGATGGTCGAGATGGTCGTAAGGACCGATCTGTACGACAAATTTTACGCGGCCGCTGAAAATGCCGGCCAGGCGTCGTACGGGGCCGTCACGGAAGCCATCGGAAAAGCCGTTGCCGACATGAGCGACGACATGGCGGAGGCGTACAGATTCATGGAAGAGAACGAGCTTCTGCATATCGGGTACGACAGCGCCCAGGCAGGGGCATCCTTCACTTCATACATACAAAAGTATTCTTCGCCTTATATCCTGATAGCCGGGAGCGGCGATTACAGAGACTTTCTGACTCTGGCGCACGAATTCGGCCATTTTTACGACAACTACAAGAATCTGGGCTCGGACATGAATCTCGATACCGCCGAAATCGCGTCGACTGCGCTCGTATTCCTTATGGCGTCGCACCTCGGCAGCGCGGGGCTCACTGATGCGCAGCGCGAAGCGTTCGTCACCGGCATGAAATCCGATCTGATCACGCTTTTCATCGAGCAGGCGATGTATTACAAATTCGAGCAGCGCGTGTATATGCTGCCCGACAATTTGCTGACCCCCGCGAACGTCGGATTGATCGCGTCTCAGGTCGCGGAGGAATTCGGTCTCGATACGACCTTCGGTCTGTCCTGGCCGCTGGTCGCGCATTTCTTCCTCGAGCCGTTCTACGTGATAAGCTACGCCACGGCGGCGTCGGCGTCGCTCCAGTTCTACTCTCTCGAGCTGGACAACGCGGGCAGCGGGCTTGCAAAATATATTGAATATATCAATTCGTTCGATCCGTCGGTAACGTTCACGCAAATGCTTGAAAATGAAGGGTTTGTGTCGCCGTTTACACAGGAGGGAATCGAGGAGCTGGTCAGGATCATCGGCAAATTATGAACGTTAACGCGCTCGCAGGCTGACGCCGACGGCAGGATCCGTCGTCAGCGGTATTATCCGCGTCTGTCGCCGTACCCGTCGTCGCACCGCCCGGGCCGTTCGTCAAAATTCACCAAAATTCGACATAAATCGTCATTATTCGTCATTATTCGCCGTTTTTCGTCATTATCCGTCGCCGTTCGTCATCGTTCGTCGCCGCCTGCGCTCACGGCTCTGCAGCCGCAAAACTACGGCGCCAATGACATTCTCATCCGAGCATCGCTATCAGCAATCCGGCAGCAACAGCCGAACCGATTACGCCGGCCACGTTGGGCCCCATTGCGTGCATGAGCAGATAATTGTCCGGATTCTCCTCGCGTCCCACCTTCTGAGCGACTCTCGCGGCCATCGGAACGGCTGACACACCCGCGGCGCCGATAAGAGGATTGACCTTGCCCTTCGTTATGACGCACATCAGCTTTCCGAGCAGAACGCCCGCGGCGGTCCCGAAGCAGAACGCGACGATCCCAAGCAGCAGTATCCCGAGAGTGCGCATATTGAGGAAAGCGCTCGCCGTCGCAGTCGCGCCGACGGTGAGCCCGAGGAAGATCACGCATATGTTCATAAGACTGTCAGAGGCCGTTTTCACGAGACGCTCGCAAACGCCCGATTCCTTCAGCAGATTTCCGAGCATCAGCATTCCGATAAGCGGCGTTGCCGACGGCACAAGAAGCGAAACGAGCACGGCGACGACGATCGGGAACAATATTTTTTCTTTCCTGCTTACGGGCCTGAGCTGCCGCATCGCAACGGCGCGTTCTTTGCGTGTAGTGAGCAATTTCATTATCGGCGGCTGAATGAACGGCACCAGCGCCATGTAAGAATACGCGGCGATCGCGATAGGTCCGAGAAGTCCCGGCGCGAGCTTCGACGCGGTCAATATCGCCGTCGGTCCGTCGGCGCCTCCGATGGCGGCAATAGCGCCGCTTTCAGCTCCTGTAAAGCCGAGAAACCTCGCTCCGATGAACGTGGCAAATATCCCGACCTGCGCGGCCGCTCCGAGGAGAAGGCTGGAAGGATTGCTGATCAGCGGTCCGAAATCAGTCATCGCGCCGACTCCGAGGAAGATGAGGCACGGGTAGATGCCGAGCTTGACGCCGAGATAAAGGAAGTCGAACAGGCCCGGCGTGATTCCGGAGGATTGGTCGGCTCCCGTCAGCGCGGACCAGTTTATATGCCCTCCGGCAAATATTTCCTCGTGAAAGACTCCGCCCGCGGGTATGTTGGCGAGGAGCATTCCGAAGGCTATCGGCACGAGCAGCAGCGGCTCGAATTTTTTCGCGATTGCCAGGTAAAGCAGGAGGCCGGCGACGCATAACATGACAAGCGTTTTCCAGCCCTCGCCCGTAAAATCGTGAACAATGGTATAAAAACCGGATTGGGTGAACAATTCTGTTATGGTTTCGATTATCTGCATGGTCAATTATCTCCGGCGCGCCTGAATGACAATATCCTGAATCTGCTTTTGTTTCCTTTTGCGCTCTCGTACTGAGCTATCGCGGCTGCAATCACCGCCGCAAGCGCCGCGTCCTCTTCTTCGGCCTCATCTGCCCTTTCCATCCGGGTCTCTGCCGTGTCAATTCCGTCTTTTTTTCGTGTGTTTCCGGCCTCGTCCGCCCGGAGCGCCTTTTTCTTTCCGCTTTTTCCGTTCTTTTCGTTCTTTCCGGGCGTGTCGTTACCTATGCGCCGCATGATCAATGATAACGCGGTCAACAGCGCGATTATGAGCGCCAGCACTCCGAATACGTACAATAATCCGGTAATTACGATCTGTATATCTGCCATTTCATCCTCCGAAGCGAGGCAGCCAATCAAAAAAACGCCACCCGCTTCCATTGTGATTGTAACATGGAGGATTTCGTCAAGTCAAGATTTTTGGCTTTTCGGGGTGGGGCGGCAACGGTGGAGTCGCCGGCAACCGGGGAGTCGGCAACCGGGGACAGAGCAGTGTTGCGGGAAGGCGCGAGAAAGGGTCGCAACCTGCGGACGGGGCTGATGCGGGTGGTTTCTAAGTTTGATTATGGTTTTGCGCAGGTGCCCGGGGCATGGTTTTGGGCTGTAACTGGGGTAGCTTATGGGGTAGCTTAAGGAAGCCCCAAACCGGGGTCTGTCCCCCGTTGCTGCCTTATGTTTTTGCCTTCCGGTTCATAAACTTTCAGAAATTTCGGGCTAAAAGGCTGTTTTCTCGCTGTTTTTGAGTCAAAATTGCCTTAAATGTCGATTTTTGTCGAGAAATGACGATATTTGTCGATATTTTTAGCTTGCCGATCCGGCTTCGCTATGGTATGATTCTCTCGC
>CADBOE010000205.1 GCA_902796205.1 uncultured Ruminococcus sp.
ACACCCTTGTCTTCGGCTAACAGTTCCTACTGCCAAGTCTGTAGCGGACTTTCACCGCCAAGTAATCGCGCATGCCGAGCGCACAAACGCAAAAAGAACCCGCGGAGTTTCATAAAAACCCGCGGGTCCGTTTATTGCAAAAACATATAGTGAAATCAGAATAAACCTATTTTCAACATATAAATTGCACAGCATACCACCCTCACTCGCGGTCAAGCAACCGGCCGGAGATCGGATCTTCCGTTGCTGAAGCGGTCAGTTATTCGGTCTGCTCTCCTTCGGAAGGTTCGTCATTTCCCTCAACGGAAAGGACGTCCGCAACAGAACCGCCGAATTTGGAAGCGAGAATATCGCCGATGGAAGTTCCCATGGAAGCGGGAGCGGTATCGCCGTGGATCTCGTCCTCTTCTCTTCTGGGCTTTCTTTCGCCCTTCGGGCCCTTGTCCTTGCGTCTGCGTTCCTTTTTCTCGCGGACGATCGGATTTCCGTTCTCGTCAAGCTCCTCCGGCTTCGGCTCGGGATCGTACGCCTGAACTTCGCGGATGGAAAGATTGATCTTCTTTTCCGGAATATTCGTCTCGATGATCTTTGCCATCACCTTCTGGCCGATCTTGAGGCAGTCCTCAGCCTTCGTGATGCGCTGATTCGAGATCTGGGAAATATGCACGAGTCCGTCAACACCGGTGGCGATATTGACGAATACGCCGAAGCTGACAAAGCGAACGACCGTAACCTCGAGTATATCTCCGACCTGATAGAGATCCTCGGCATCTGCCCACGGATCGTCCTCGGGCTTTCTGTATCCGAGAGAAATGCGCTTCTTTTCGGGATCGCACTCGAGGATCCTTACCTCGACCTCGTCGCCGACGTTAACGACTTCAGACGGATGATGAATCTTCTCCCATGACAGCTCGGTCAGGTGGATGAGTCCGTCGTAACCGCCGAGGTCAACGAAAGCTCCGAAGGGAGTCAGGCTCTTTACCTTACCGGTGCAGACCTTGCCGACGTACATATCGGACCAGAACGTCTCGTCGAGCTTTGCTCTTTCGGCAAGAAGGAGCTCCTTCCTCGATCCGAGGATCTTATTCCTGCCCTTGGGTCCCTTTTCAAACGCGATGATAACGACGTCCATCGTCTTTCCGACGAACTGGTTGATATCGCTTACGAAGCGCTCCGCGAGCTGGGAGGCGGGAATGAAGATACGGATGGAGCCGAGGAACGCGACCACGCCGCCCTTTACGGCTTCCGTAACTTTTACGGTGACGGGAGTTTTTTCGGCGAACGACTTCTCAAGAAGCTCCATGTTCTTCTTGTTGTCGAGCCTTCTCTTTGAAAGGATCGTCTCGCAATCCTTATCGTTTACCTTGACCACCTGCGCCTTTACGACGTCGCCGATCTTGAGCTCGGGTACTTCGTGTCCGGGGACCGGAGCGAATTCGTCTATGGCAATGAATCCTTCATATTTGAATCCAAAGTCCACATAGACGCCCTTGTCGTCGATCTTGTTGATCTGGCCCTCAACGACGTCGCCGTTCTTTACGGCATTGAGAGAATCCTCGAGCATGGAAGCAAAGTTCTCATCCTGTTCGGTCTCTTCAGCCGCCTTCACAGCGGTCTCGGCAGTATCCGCAGCTTCCGCGGCCGCTTCGCAAACGGCCTCGCAAGCGTCACACGCCGCGTTTTCGCAAACGTTCTCGGCTGCTTCAACGGCAGCGGCTGTTGCTTCGGTAACCGCTGCTTCTCCGGTAGCGGCAATATTCTCAGCCGCTTCTTCGATTCTGTCGATTTCACTCATGTTACTGATAACCTCCTCGATGATCCAGTCGGGCGTCGACGCCCCGGCTGTCACCCCAACAAAAGAAATGTTTCGCAACTTCTGCGCTGAAAGCTCGGCGGCGCTCTCGACCCACACAGCGTCCTTGCAAATCTCCCGGCAGATCCCGTACAGTTTTTCCGTATTCGAACTGCCGCGGTCACCTACGATGACCATCAGATCGGCCTCAGCCGCGATTATAGCCGTTTCCTGCTGCCTCCTTGAAGTCGCACTGCATATTGTATCAAAAATTTCAACTTTGTCAAAGGCTTTTTTTATAATTTCGGCGAATTTTTCAAATTTATTTTTGGAAAACGTCGTTTGCTCGAGTACGGAGACGGTAACGGAAGGACGGGCGGCGGTAAAAACGGCGATATGTTCGTACAGATCGTCAGTATCGGCCGACACGAAACAGTCAGGATCGGAGCACCATCCCCTGATGCCGGCGACCTCGGGATGCAACGGATCCCCTACGATGACGACGTGCTTTCCTGCGGCCGAACATTCCGCCGCGATCCTGTGCAGCTTTTCGACAAACGGGCAAGTCGCGTCTATTATCCCGCAACCGAGAGCTTCAAGCCTTTCATATATCTCCGGGCCCGCGCCGTGAGCGCGTATTATCACCCTCGCGCGCGACGGACCGCCCGGGAGCTTCTTTATCTTACTCTCTATAACGGAGATATCGTCGCTTACGGTAAGCCCCATTCCGGCCAGCCTGCCTATCACGGCTTTGTTGTGGATCAGATCTCCGTACGAAAAAACGCTGTCTCCGTTCTCCTCGGCTTTCGAAAGCGCGTCAAAGGCAAGTCTGACGCCGTGATCGACGCCGAAGCAGAAGCCGGCGGAGTCAACCTTTTTTATTATCATCCGGAGCCTCCATCATAGCGTAGATTTTTTCCATATAAGAATGCGCCGCTTCCTTCAGGAACGCCTTGTCGGCCGGATCGCCGTCGCGGACAAGTTCGCGCGCGTCAAACGGATCGCCGAATCTGACGTAAACTTTTCCGAATAATCTGATTTTCCCCCATATCGCGACGGGAACGACGAGCGCGCCCGTATCGAGCGCGAGCCTGATGAATCCGGGCTTCACGGGAAGAGAAAGTCCGCGTCCTTTGGATCTCGTGCCCTGCGGAAAAATCCCGACCGCTTCGCCGCCTTTCAGCAGATCAACGGTGCGGGAAGCCGCTCCGACGTCGTGGTTGTCCCTCTTTACGGGATAGGCGCCGAGCTTTTTTATGAGCCAGCCGAACGGTTTGAATTTAAAGAGACTCTGTTTTGCCATCCAGCATATTTTGCGTTTTATGCGGAAGCCGATCATGAACATATCGAGCATCGTCTCGTGGTTTGGCGCCACGATGCAGGCGCCGCTCTCCGGCATTTTACCGGCGTCGAGTACCTTTACGCGCATAAAAACGCTGAAAATAAACCGGAACAGCAGTCTCAGGAAAGCCATACGCGAAGCCTCACGCCGGAGATCCGGAAGATTCCCTGACGATCCTCGAATCGATGATTGCCCTCACGGCGTCGATCGACTGCTGAAGATCGAGATCGGTCGTATCGAGAAGCGCCGCGTCCTCGGCCCTCGCAAGCGGAGCGAAAGATCTCGACGAATCATTTTTGTCCCGTTCGATCATATCGGCGTACACCTGTTCAAAAGTCCGGGAGCCGTCGCCCTTCCCTATGAGCTCTCTGTATCTGCGTCTGGCACGTGCGAGCGCGGATGCCGTGATGAATATTTTAACAGAGGCGTTCGGAAGCACGTAGGTGCCGATATCTCTCCCGTCCATGACCACGTCCGCGTCTTCGGCGATCTTTCTCTGAAGCTTGACCATTCTGATCCTGACGGCGGAAACGACGGCGACGGCGGATGCGGCACGCGTCACTTCGGAGGTGCGGATGAGATCGGTATAATCCTCTCCCCCGACAAAAACACGCTGGACCCCGTCGACGTACCTGACGTCGAGCGTGAAGCTGTCCAGCAGGGCTATGAGAGCCTTGTCGTTTCCGCGGTCGGAGATCGCGCCGGAAAAGTCAACGCCGCTGTTCAGTGCGTACAGTGCGAAAGAGCGGTACATTGCCCCCGTATCGAGATATATGAACCCGTAATCCTTCGCGATAGCTTTGGCGATGGTACTTTTCCCGGCGCCCGAAGGTCCGTCGAGCGCAATGCTGTAATGCCGACTCATTTCAATCAGATACCTTTCCTGTTCCAGACGAAATTCAAAACAAAACCGTTATATCACTCTGTGTCCGAGGCCGATGGACATCTCGTTGAGATGCAGCATCCCGATCCCGAAAAACAGACAGACGCTCACGTGGGCGCCGCTGCGGGCGATGCCTATTTTTCCTCCGACGTTAAGTCCGATTGCCTTGTTGATTATCTGCGAAACAGCCTCCCTGGCCGCTCCCGCGACCGCGCCCTCTTCGGTATGGGATTCGCCGATCAGCCCCTCGCGTTTTGCGGCGACGATGGCTCTTTCGATGATCTTGGTTATCGACGTGATGAATTCTCCGCCGAAATCAACCCCTGCCGTCAATACATCCTCCTGCCTGTACTGATTGCACATCTGCCGCTCGCTTTCCCGGTCTTTCGTCAGGGCCACCCTGATAGCGGCTTCAACAACGTCGCGACTGTTATTCATTTTACACATACCCCCGGAATAATAAAAAGTGTAAAAACGTATGCCGGATCACCTTCGCGCCGATCGCAAAGCGACCCGGTCAACACGGGAATACTATCACAAAAACGTACGGATTTCAACATTTCACTGATAATTGCCGTCTTCTACCGCCTGATTCCAGTTAAGACCGCATACGGACCTGAAAGCGCAATAGCGGCAGGCGTATTTCCCGGAATGATCGGGTCTGGGCTCCGGCGCGAACCGCCCGGAGGAAATGGCGTCCGCGGTATTCAGAATAACTTTGTCGACCGTCTCCGAATAATCTTTGAAGCCGCTTTCGAGAATAAGACCGCTGCCGACGTTGACGACGCCGTCCTTTTTGCCGCCGTTGATCCCCTGAAGCACCGCGTTCTCGCTGATAATGATCCCGCTGAGCCTGATCGTTTTGCCGTCGCCGTCCGTTTTGAAGGCCTCTTCACGTTCGTTTTTGTTTTTGATCTCATTTTCAAACACGAAATAAAGACCCGCGCCCCTGATCACGTCTTTTCCAGGAGCTCCGGCGAGCTCCGCTATGACCGACCGCGAATAATCGTTCTCGGAAACGGCTTTGAGATACGTCACGAGCTGGATATCGAGTCCCTGCTCCAGGTCATACCCGGAAACATCCTTTTTGGACGATTTATAATCGATCACGTTTACATATACGTCCCGACCATCCGTATATACGTCTATGCGGTCGATCTTTCCTCCGATTTCAACTCTGTCTCCGTCCCCGGATACGACGGTCACGGGCGGAAGTTTGCCGCCGTTCCCGAACGAGGTTTCGAAATCGACCGACCTGACGCTGCCCGCGTAATACTGCAAGGCGACGTTTCTGACGAGAAATCCGGAGATCCTTTTCAGCCTGTCCATCAGGACCCTGTCCCCGGATTCACGGTCGGAATCGAATTCCGGAAACAATTTCCGAAGCGATCTGTCAAAAGCGTCGCCGGCGAGTTCGTCGGCCATGGCGTCGAGCTCCTTGCGGTCCATGCTTTTATCGAATCGCTCCGAAAGCTGTCTGGCGGCGGTTTCCAGCACGGCGTGAAGGAGCGTGCCGTAATCGTTCGATTCAAATTTTCCCGTATCTCTTTTTCTGATCCGGAGAATATGATCAAGAAAATATCTGAACGGGCAGCTGTTGTACGATTCGATCTGCGTTATGCTGAGCTGTTTCGTTCCGTCTCCGTACGCGAGTTTTTCCGTATGCTCACGGGATACGGAATAATCGTCCGCGGCCAGCGCAGACGGTCCGGCATCAGTCGCTGAAACGCCGCCCGGTTCGCCGGATGCTTCCTTCAGCCACGGAACGATCGTTTTGATCTTCTTTATAACGGCGGCGGAGGGAAACATTTCCCGTGAATCCTGCCCGTCGCTGCGGCAATATGACAGATAAAGCTTTTCAGACGGGGCGAAAAGCGCGGAATAGATCATGAACAGTTCCTTGTACGCTCGGGTAACGCTGTTGTCCGCGAGACCGATCCCGGCTTCCTCGATACGGCCGCGCTCCGATCCGCTCAACAGCCCGCTGTCGGAAACGCCCGCCGGCATCACTCCTTCGTTGACGCCGAGAATGATCATCGCCTTCGGATTGCCGACGCGGGATCTGCCCGTTCCCGCTATATTCACGGCATCCCTGTGCTGCGGAATGAATCCGATCTCGAGTCCGGCGAAAGCCGTATGTATGTAATTCTTCAGAAGCACGGCCCCGTCCTTTCCGGCCGGCAGGCTGACGCTTCCCAGAAGGTTCCCGATCTGCGCGAAAATACCGAGCATCAGGTCCCATATCCTGTCGAACTCATCCGCGCGTTCCGGAAATCCGGATTTTCTGAGCCTGTCGCCGGTCTCGCACGCTTTCTGATCGAATCCGGCGTCGCGAAGGATCGCAGTCAATCCGTCGAGCGCGGCGGAGACGTTCACCGGCCGTGAGAAAACGTCTTTCAGCGAATCGTATATTACAGCGAATTCTGAAAGCTCGCCGCCCGATCGCCTGAACGCTGCCGGTCCTCGCAGATTTTTCGCCATGATCACGTTTTCAAGCTCGTCGGCCGTTTCCCGGTCCGGAGTCATGATGCCGCTTTTGAGAAGTACGGCGGCGTCTCTGCGGCGGATCCCGTATATGTAAAGATTCAATACGGCAAGGATCGCCGCCACCGACTGATTCGATATGACGGGTCTTACGTCGTCAAGGAAGAACGGTATCCCTGCGGCATTGAACACAGGCACGATATACGGAGCGTAATCGTCCGTGTTCCTCATCGCGACGGCAATATCACCGTATTTCATGCCGCTTTCCCGGAGAGAGGATATCCTTTTCGCGGCGGCCAGCGTCTCTGCGTATCTGTCTGCGTGAGCGCTTATCACGACCGCGCCGGAAAAATCTTCTCCGCCGAATTCGGAAGCGTCGAGCGCGGACGACCTGATTTTCGTATATTGCCTCTCAATTTCCCTGAAAAAGCGCCCCGCGGTCCCGCGTTCCGGCTCGAAGAGATCAACGGGCAGCGTTTCGCAAACGCTGCCGGCCTCCGCGGCGAGCTCTTTAAGCTTCCCGAGCGTGCGGTTGATCGCGTAAAAAACAGGTTCGTTTTCTCCGGAGGTGCAAAGAGAAACCGTCACGTCCGCTCCCGACGAGAGCATGCACGACATCAGTTTCAATTCAGTATCCGTGAATCCGCTGAATTCGTCTATCCATATCCGGGAATTCCCGAAAAAACCCGCTTCCTCCGCCCTGGCTGCCGCGGTCTCCCACGCGGCGGCGCCTGACAGAAAGCTGCCGTCCGACTTTTCCCTGAAAGCCCTGTAAATCAGCAGCAGATCGCCGTATTTCATTGCCGCGACGCCCTTTTCGGAATCTCTCAGCTTTTCAAGAGAATCCTCGAGGCTTCTTCTGTCCCTGTTGTAAGTTTCAAATTCGTCGATGAGATCGAGCAAAGCGATTATCTTTCCGGGATCGGCGTGATAATTCTTAAAATACCTGATTTCATTCTGCTTTTCAGACAGGACGGACGCCAGCAGAAGCGCGCGTCCCTGCTTCGTAAGAACTTCTCCCGCGCCTCCTCCGAGCCTGCTCAATATGCGGTGGACGAGCCGCTTGAAAGACAGCACCTCCGATTCAAGCAGCACGTTCCCCTTCATTTCGGGACGGTCGAGGATCCTTCTTTCCGCTTCTATGGTAAACTGCTCCGGAACGATAAAATATAACTTCTCCGACAGACCGGCATTTGCCGAAGCTTTTCCGGCAAACTCGCGCGAACAATATTCGCTTTTTCCGGATCCTGCCCTTCCGGTTATTATTTTCAGCATGATCTCACTCCGTCAAAATAAAACTTTGCGGAATCAGCCGAGCTTCAGCACGGTCCGCTTTTCAAGTGAATTTATCTTCTCGCTGAACTCGCCCGGCTTCGTGTTCGAGAGAGCCTGTTCCATGTCGTATAATCTCGAATCTGCTATATCGAGATAATGAAGCACTTCCGCCTCCGGAAACGCGGGCTTTTTCGGACTTCCGTATTCGGGCTCGTAATGGTGGGACAGGATCATATGCTCTATCGCAACGGTCTTGCTCCGGGGGATCGCAAGCGCGGAAGCCGCGGCGTCAACGATGCATATCCCGAGCGTTATATGGCCCAGAAGCTGTCCTTCGACGGTATATCCCGATACGAGTCCGCAATCCATCAATTCCATCTCGCGTATTTTCCCTATATCGTGAAGTATCACGCCGGCGTAAAGTAGATCTCCGTTCAGCTTAGGGTAGAGTTCTTTATAATGCCTTGCTCCCCTGAGCATCGTATAAACGTGATAAAGAAGTCCGGACCGGATCGAATGATGAAAAGATTTCGCGGCGGGAAATACCATCAGTTCCTTTTCGTGATCGCCGATTATTTTCAATACGAGCCTGCGGTAATCCGCGTCGGTGATGCTCTCGCTGATCCTTCTGACGTAGCCGAACATTTCCGCCGGATCCACCGGAGCGGACGGGACGAGTCCGGAAACGTCGATATCCTCGGAATCGGTCGTTCTGCGGACGGTATCTACTCTTAACTGAAGCTGACCCTGAAATTCCTTTACGTAGCATTCGGAAAAAACTATCGTACCGGCGCGGAACAATATCTCATCTCCGTCGTCGGCGTTCCACATTTTGGCGTTTATCTCTCCAGATTCGTCGCAATAAGTCATATCAAGATATCTGCTGTTCTGATTCGAGACTCTGACGTCGGAGGTCTTCAGATAAAAATATCCGCAAACATAATCGCCTTTCGACATTTTCGACACCTTTGAGGGATTGTACTGATTCATGATAATTCCTCCTTCATTTTGAAGCGGCAGCCTCTTTTACGCGTCTGATTATATCTTTCGACGGATAGTCGAATCCGTCGATCACGCCGAGATCCATTTCCCCGAGCGGCGCGCGGCGGCTGACAGGCGAGCGCGTCACGCTCTTTTCAAACACAAGCATCGGAACGTATTCGCGTGTATGGTCCGTTCCGCGGAACGAAGGGTCGCACCCGTGATCAGCGGTAAAATACAGGACGTCGCCCGGCTTCATTAATCCGCAAAAGCCTTCAAGATATGAAGAGATACGGGAAATCTCCCTGCCGTAGCCCTCGGGATCGCGCCTGTGCCCGTAAAGAGTATCCGTATCGACGAGATTAACGAAGACAACTGCTTCGTCCGGTATGCGGTCGCCCGAGCCCGTAACGATTTCCGTCATCCGCGAAAGGCATTGGGTATTGCCCTTGTCATGATACGAAAAATCAAACCCTTCCTCATTGAAAATATCACCGATCTTGCCAACGGCCACGCGCGTGAGTCCGGCCTTCGCGAATTCGGTGGTGAAATACGATTCCGCGGGGAGCGCTATTCCGAAATCTCTTCTGTCGAGAGTCCTTGCGAACCTGTTTTTTCCACCGGCCGGAGCGTTCTCGAACGGCCTTGCTATTACGCGTCCGATGCCGTAAATATCGCAGACCCTACGCGCCTTCAGGCAGATATCGTAGAGCTTTTCGAGAGGTATGACCGACGTATGCGCCGCTATCTGCATCACCGAATCGGCGGACGTGTACAATATCGGTTTTCCGGTCTTTATATGTTCGTCGCCGAGCTCTTCTATTATTTCCGTACCGGAGGCGGCTTTATTTCCGAGAAATTCCTTCCCCGTGAGCTCCGTGAGCATATCCGTGATCTCTTTTCCGAACGACGGATATTCCGGAGGCATCTGCACGAGACTGATATCGGCGTTCATTCCGGCAATTTCCCAATGGCCCGTCTGCGTATCTTTTCCGGGAGCTCTTTTGCGGAGCGCGCCGAAACGGGCCTCCGGAAACGGAACCGGAGAGGCCGAGGGAAGCTCTTTTTCATTTACGAGCCGGAAGGCGTTGCCCAGTCCGAGGCGTTCGAGAAAAAGCCATTTCCGCCCGTTTATGCCGGTCGACGCTGACAGAGCCGTGTTCGCCCCTTCGTCGCCGTAGAGATGCGCTCTGTCGTCGGCGCCGATCCCGAAGCTGTCGCATACAACGATAAAATACATCAGAATTCCTCCGCTTCTATTTTCCTCGCGATCGCGTCGAGTCCGCAGGCGATGTCTTCCGACGCGTCAAACCCGAACAGCTGTTTCAGATCGCACCCGAGAACGTGCTCCAGAGCCGTTACCAGCGTTTCTCCCGCGCCCGGGCAATATTTGCGCGCCGTTTCAGCGGCGCCGGGCAGAAATCCGGAAATACCGAACAGCCGTATCACGAACGCTGATCTGATCAGCCCCCCGGGACCGCCCGTATAGCACAATGCGAAAAGCATATTCAGATAGAGCCGCAGCACGGATTGATCCGGCTGTTCCTCGGCCGCGATCTTCATCAGAAGGCCCGTAAGCTCGGCGGCAACCGTAAAGCGCCCCAGATCGTGCGAAAGGCCGTAGAAATTTTCTATGAGATCGGCGCTTACGAGCGTATATATATTGTTTTTCCCCCTGCACAGCTCGAATCTCGAAAAAGCGAACGGCTGCGCGGAAGAAAGGTTCATGCTGTCTTTTCTCCGTACCGCTTTTGCGCTGACGCGGATCAGCCCGAGCGAATCGGAATACATCGTAAGCATCCTGCTCGACTCGGAAAAATCGCTGCATTTAAGCACGACCGCGTTTACGGAAATATATTTTTCCATCGAATAACCGCCCGTTCAAAACCGTTGTCCGTCTGCCCGGACCGTCAATTCTTTCCGAATCCCTGGCCGTTGAGAAAGCCGGTATTGTTGCGCCAGTTCTCCCTTACTTTCACCCAGAGCCTGAGATCGACGTGACCGCCGGTAAGCTTTTCAATATCCTTCCGGGCGGCCGTGCCGATCTTCCCGAGCATCGCGCCTTGCTTTCCGAGCAGGATCGCCTTGTGGCTTTCCTTCTCGCAGAATACAGTTGCATCGATATGAGTCGTTCCGCCTTCGCCGCCTTCGACAAACCTCACGATCTCGACGCCCGTGCCGTGCGGCACCTCGTCCTTGGTAAAGAGCAATATTTTCTCGCGTATCATATCGGCGGCGACGTCTCTCACGCTCGAATCGGTCAGATA
>CADBOE010000206.1 GCA_902796205.1 uncultured Ruminococcus sp.
AATAGCGGGAAATATCGGGAAATAAAACCTGAAAGCCCTGACGGATCCGTGCTTTTCGGCGTTTCCCGGTTCAGAACGGAATACCCCGAAACCCGGGTCTGTCCCCCGTTGCTCCCACCGTTGAATCCACATCCGCACTACTGTGCCACGGTTGCCAAAGAATTCGGGCTGTGATAAAATCAGAACCGTTCCGCGATCGTTCTCAGGAGTAAAAAGCGAACGGCAAAAACAGGAAGGAAGCCCTAAAACCATGAAAATACACGGATTGCAAAAACTGACGTTGCTGGATTATCCGGGAAAGATCGCCTGCACGGTATTTACGGCAGGCTGCAATTTCCGCTGCCCTTTCTGCCATAACGCGTCGCTCGTGACGCACGTTGACCCCGAAGCCGTCATGGAAGAGGATGATTTTTTCGTTTTCCTCTCTAAGCGGAAAGGAATGCTCGACGGCGTCGCCATCACAGGCGGCGAACCGACTCTCGATCCGGGATTGATTGATTTCATGAAGCGCGTCCGCGAACACGGATTCGCCGTAAAGCTCGACACGAACGGAACGCGTCCCGACGTATTGAGGCGAATAGCGGACGAAGGGCTGGCCGACTATATTGCCATGGATATAAAGAATTCCCCCGGCTGGTACGCCGCAACGGTAGGATTGGAGAATTTCACGATTGACGCCGTTGAGGAAAGCGCCTCGATGCTGATGAGCGGGAATATTCCGTTCGAATTCCGTACGACGGTTGTCGACGGCCTGCACGCCCCGGAACGCTTCGCCGAGATAGGCGCATGGCTTGCCGGCGGCGAACCGTATTATCTGCAGAATTTCCGCGATTCCGGAGACCTGATTGCACCTGGAATGAAAGGATTGTCCCCGGAACGGATGGAAGAATGTCTCGCAGCCCTGAGACCTTATATACCGAAGGCGGAGCTTCGCGGACTCTGACCGCGAGGGCCTGACCAGACCGCCCGCCTGCCTCAGCACAACTGACGCAGCACACCGGACACAGCACACCGGACGCAGCACACCGGACGCAGCACAACTGACGCAGCACACCGGACACAGCACACCTGACGCAGCACGCCGGACGCAGCACGCCTGCCTCACCACAACTGACACAGCACACCGGACGCGCTCGCGGCTGCAAGCATGCCGCAAAGTCCCGGCGGCATACCGCGGTAATTGACCGCGTTCGGAAAGCTCAGTCGGCGACCGCATACATTCAGCGCCGCCGCATACTACCGCGAAAACAACGTTCTCCGCGCACTTCCTGATATCTCACACGGAAATTTCACAAAAAACGGCCTGTCTGCCGCGTTTTCCGCGGCCATTGCGCGGCCGTCGTGCGACCACTACATATTGTGGATGACTCCCAAAAAAATTACAATATTTTGTTATTTCTCTATTGACACGCACGCGCCGGAAGAATATAATAGGGCAGCACGCGGTTGAAAACAGACGACTCCTGCGGCCCGTCCGGAAAACAGGAAAGAGTTACTGCGAAAAATAGAAAAATATATTCAGGGAGTGGAAATCATGTATCAGGTACTAAAGAGAGACGGAAAAGTATCCGACTTTAACCTAAGCAAAATCAGCAACGCGATCACACGCGCATTCGACGCCGTTGACCGCCAGTATAACACGAGCATCATCGATCTTCTCGCGCTGAAGGTGACGGCCGAATACGAACCGAAAATCAAAGACGGGCTCATCGCGGTCGAAGACATCCAGGACAGCGTAGAAGCCGTCCTCGTACAGGCGGGCTACGCCGACGTTGCGAAAGCGTATATCCTTTACCGCAAGCAGCGCGAAAAGCTCCGCAACATGAAATCGACCATACTCGACTACAAAGAGCTCGTCGACAACTACGTTCAGTCCATCGACTGGCGCGTGAAAGAGAACTCAACAGTCACCTACTCCGTCGGAGGACTCATTCTTCACAACTCGGGCGCCATCACCGCAAACTACTGGCTCAGCGAAATTTATGACGAGGAGATCGCGAACGCGCACAAGAACGCCGATCTGCACCTCCACGACCTCGCGATGCTCACCGGATACTGCGCCGGCTGGTCGCTCAAGCAGCTGATACAGGAAGGTCTCGGCGGCATTCCCGGAAAGATCACGTCCTCTCCCGCGAGCCACCTTGCCACCCTCTGCAACCAGATGGTAAACTTCCTCGGCATAATGCAGAACGAGTGGGCCGGAGCGCAGGCGTTCTCCTCGTTTGACACGTATCTCGCTCCGTTCGTCAAGGCGGACAACCTCAGCTACCGCGACGTCAAAAAATGCATCGAATCGTTCATTTTCGGCGTCAACACTCCCAGCCGCTGGGGTACGCAGGCTCCGTTCTCGAAC
>CADBOE010000207.1 GCA_902796205.1 uncultured Ruminococcus sp.
CCGAAAACGTAATTGTCCCCGTGCTTCACGTGCGCGTACGGAGCCAGCAGCGTACCGGTGAATATGCTGTCCGTGAGATCGACCGTTTCCGCCTCGAAGCAGTTTACCAGCACGCGCGACGCGTACGTATAACCGCTGTCCCTGGCGAGCACGTAATATCCCGAAAGGTCGATATTCTTTCCGGCAAGATTGACGACGACGTAGAAGCCCTCGTCCTCCGAGTTCATCCAGATATGGTCAAAATCGTCGAGCGTGTATCCCTTTCCGCAAAGGTCCACGCTGTCAGCGTCGTAAATGCAGAACTGGTTGTTGTCTCTGGAAATGAAGTAGAGTCCCTTTTTCGCACCGTCCGCCGTCTGTTCCTCATCGGTCCATTCGACGCCCGTTGACGACAATCCGCCGTAAACGTAAGACAGTTCCTTGTAGCTCATTACCGGAGAATAATCGTCGCTGCCGGCCGAATTGCCCGACCTTGTGACGACGGAGGGTCCCGCGGTCTCTCCGGCGCCTGTGCGCGCCGCGCGGAACGAAAAAAAGATCGCGACCGCGGCCGACACGACGGCGACTGAGGCTAATATTATACCTTTTGGACTTGAAAGATATTTTAATTCTCTTTTTTCCATACAGGATCCCTGCGTCAGCCGGAAAGCCTCAGCGCCCCGCGGGAACTTTCAGAAGCCTGCGCTGCGTTTCGCAGATCTGAGCGTAAGTCTTTTCCGAAAACTTCTTTACGATCTTCTTTTCAAGCGCCGGAAGCTTTTCTCCCAGGTCGGGCGGCCTGTGGTGAGCGCCGTGGCAGTCGCTCGCGAAAAACACCGGAAATCCCCTTTTTATAAGGGAAAACATATATTTAAGAGCCCGCCTGTTTTCAAAAGAATCGGAGTTGAACTGGAACGCCGCGCCCCGGATGCTCTCGAGCTCAGCGAGGTTGTCCTTGTCCAGCTGATCGAGATATCTGTCTATATGCGCAAACACCGGGATCCCGCCGGCTTTTCCGGAAACGAGATCCGCCAGTCTCGGCATCCAGCTGTGATATCCCGAAAAAGGCATCTCGAAAAGCATGAGATCGCTTCCGCCGATCTTGAGAAATTCAGGCTTTTCAGACGCCTGAAGGCTCTCGGCGAGATAGATCTCAGCGCCTATCCTCACCGGAACGAGCTCTCTTGCTCCGTTATATTTTGAATTCCAGGCCTCCTTCAGCGCTTCGAAAGCTCCTTCGGCTTTCTTTCTGTGCTCTTCGGGAGTGTTGTCGAGACAGAAGTAGTGAGGTGTGGCAACGACGAGCTCCGCCCCCTGATCCGCCATCATCTCCGCCATCGCGACCGAGGTCCCTGCATTGCGCGCCCCGTCGTCAATTCCCGGCAGGATATGGGTGTGGACGTCAATCATTTTTTTCCTTCGCCGTCCTGACGTTTTTCTTTATTTCCGTAGCCGTAGCCGTAGCCGTAAGCGTAGCCGTATTTCGAATAACCGCTCTTGTACTTGCGGTAGTATCCCTTGTGCTCTCCCTTAACGGCGACGAGCGCGAATCCGAGGATGTTCGCCCCGGCCATGACCAGCTGATTTTTCGCGTGCTTGAAGTCGTCCCTGCCGGTGCTTCCGTAGTGCACGACGATCATTACGCCCGAAACGTATTTGGAAAGAACCGTCGCATCCGTGACCAGATTGATCGGCGGCGTATCCACTATGATGTAATTGTAATACTCCTCTACCTTGTCAAGGAAGACCTTCATTCTGTTGCTGCCGAGAAGCTCGGAGGGGTTCGGCGGAATGACGCCGGAGGGCATCAGGTCGAGATTCTTTATATTCGTGTGTATGAGCGATTCGTTGAGCGACTCCTGCCCGATCAGGAATTTCGAGAGGCCGTGAGTGTAATCGACACCGAAGAATTTGTGGAGCTTCGGCTTTCTGAGGTCGCCGTCGATAAGGAGGACCTTATTTCCGTTCTGCGCGAGGGCAACGGCCAGATTCGTCGACGTCGTGCTCTTTCCCTCCGACGGATTCGCCGAGGTGATCAGGAGTCTCTTGCCTCCCGTCGGAGCCAGCGCGAAGACAACGTTCGTACGGAGCGTATTGAACGCCTCCCTGATGTTAAACGGAGTATTGTCGTTAAGCAGATCCTCCGGGTTGACTTCGCCCGTACCCATATTCTTCTTTTTCTTGAAGCTGTCTAATATTCCCATATTCAAAACCTTTTCCGTATTAAAAACAGACGCCGCATTATAAATAAACGCCGAACGCCGCATTAAAAACATGCGCCGCCGGCCGGCATCACTGCGCGCCGGAGCCGCGGCTGCTCCCGTATCCGCCGTAATGCTTTCCGCCGTCCTTGAACACCTCGGCGAAATCAGGTATTTCGCCCAGATAACGGACGCCGCTGGCGGTCTCAAGCTCCTCTCCGTTTTTCACGGATCTGTCGAGCAGGTACATAATTATGACAACGGCCGCGCTGACGACAAAACCCGCGAGCGCGCCGATGACCGTGTTTCTCGCTATGCCGGACGAATCCGGCCCGGCCGGAGGCCTCGGATTGTTGAAAATCGCAACCGTGCAGCCAACGTACGCGTCTCCTACCAGCTCGCCGGCTTCATCGCCCACGATCCGGCAGATCCTGTAGGAAAGCTCCTTGTCGAGCGTCCTCGCCCTTACGTGTATGATTTCGGATGCGTCGCTGTCAATATACGCGCTGATAAGCCTTCCGAGCTGTGAAGCGCTGATGTCGTATCCGTCCTGATCGCGGAGGGCTTTCGCCATTTTGTCGAGGCTGTCCTGCTTTTTGATCGCTTTGACGTACAGAGCGGCAACGCTCCGCCTTATGTTGATCTGGGCGGTGGTAACCTCCTGCGTGGACGAATCCTCCCTGGATTCCATGACTGTGTAAAGCTGTATTTCAGACGTGTACGTATCTTTGTGTGTGAATTTAGTGTACAGAAAAACTGCCAGTGCGGCAACGATCGTCGCTCCGATGATCCAGAATATTTTTGACCAGAGAACCTGCAGCACCTTTCCGAGGTCAATATATGTTTCTTTTGATTTTTCTTCCAATTCGATTCTCCATCTGCTTGATTTGTCCCTCAAAAGCAAGGGCTACGTTCGGGATTGTATCACGTTCAACAGACAAATTCAACTGCTTTTTCGCGGCTGGAGGCGGGTTGAAACGGCAGGCAACCGGGGACAGAGCAGTGTTGCGGCGGCAACCGGGGACAGACCCCGGTTTTGGGCTTTTTCAGCTATTCCGTTCACAGCCCAAAACCGTGCTCCGGGCTCCGGCGCGAAGGCACAAATAAGCTCAAAAACCAGTCGCGCCTTTGCCCGGCCGCCGGTTGCGGCCTTTTCCCGTGCTATCCCGTAACCGGGGTCTGTCCCCTGTTGCCACCTTAAGTTTTTTGCCTTTCGGTTCAAAAACTTTCAAGAATTTCGGCGTCAAAGGCGGTTTTCGGGCCTTTTTTGAGCAA
>CADBOE010000208.1 GCA_902796205.1 uncultured Ruminococcus sp.
CCGCGTTCTGCGCTTCGGCAGACCGGACGCCGGGGCGCTTGCCGCGTTCGTTGTCCTGACCGCGGCGGTGATATTGCTCACGTACGTGTTTCCTCTTCCGTGACACGTTTCGGGCGGTCGCCGGCTGATCCGTTGTTCGGATTGACGCGGGCTGGTTCGGAGTGACGCGGCGTGGTTCGGATTGACGCTGGCTGGTTCGGATTGACGCGGGCTGGTTCGGATTGACGCGGGCTGGTTCGGATTGACGCGGGCTGGTTCGGAGTGACGCGGCGTGATCCTGATTGACGCGGGCTGGTTCGGAGTGACGCGGCGTGATCCTGATTGACGCGGGCTGGTTCGGATTGACGCGGGCTGGTTCGGATTGACGCGGCGTGATTCAGACCGACGCGACGTCTTCTGCGAGCTCGCCGTCACGGAACTGTAGCTCATAGAGCTGCCTGTAAATGCCTTCTTCGAGATCCATAAGCTCCCCGTGCGTGCCGCGCTCGATGACCCTGCCGTGTGAGATCACGGCGATCTCGTCGGCGGAGCGGACGGTGGAAAGCCTGTGGGCGACAACGATGGTGGTCCTTCCTTTGCACAATTCATCAAGCGATTGCTGAATCAATATTTCCGTCGTGTTGTCGAGAGCGGAGGTCGCCTCGTCGAGTATCAGCACAGCCGGATCCTTGAGAAAAACGCGGGCGATCGACAGCCTTTGCTTCTGACCGCCGGACAGCTTTACGCCGCGCTCTCCTATTTCGCTGTCGTAACCGTTTTCGAGCGACATGACGTATTCGTGTATATTTGCTCTTTTCGCGGCAAGGATCATTTCCTCCTCCGACGCGTCCGGTCTGCCGTAAAGAATATTGTCCCTGATCGAGCCCCCGAACAGAAACACGTCCTGCTGGACGATGCCGATATTTTTGCGAAGATCCTCTTTTTTTATATCGCGTATATCGATGCCGTCGATCCTGATCGAACCTTCCGTGACGGGATAGAATGCCGGTATCAGATGGCAGATCGTGGTTTTGCCGCCGCCCGAAGGACCGACGAGAGCGAGTTTTTTTCCGGCGGAGACGGAGAACGTTACGTCGCTGAGCACCTGACCGCCCGTGGCGTAGCCGAACGATACGCGGTCGAATTCGATGTTGCCTTGGGGGCGGGGCAGCGACAATGCGCCGGGAGCGTCTTCCTCGGGCTCGATATCCATTATCTTGAGAAACCTTTCGAAGCCCGTAACGCCGTTCTGATACTGTTCGGTGAACTGGATGAGCGTCGTTATCGGCGAAATGAACAGATTCACGGAAACGATGAACGTTGAATAGTCGCCGAACGTGATGCGGCCGCCGTACAGAAACAGGCCTCCGGCGATGAGAACCACCACGTTGAACGCGTCGGTGATGAACGACGTGGAGGAGTGGAATAGCGCCATCGCCTTATATGACTTCCGGCAGGCTTCGCGGAACAGCCCGTTGCTCTTTTCGAATTTTTCCTGCTCCTTTTCCGAGTTCGTGTACGCTTTCGTCACTCTGATGCCGGTAACCGAACTCTCGATCGAAGCGTTGATCATGGCTGTCGTTTTGCGCCTTTCAGCAAAAGCTTCCCGCATTTTCTTTCTCGTGAAGGCGGCGGCAACGGCGAGAACGGGCGCGCACGCGAAAATGATCAGCGCCAGTATTACGTCGATCGTGCTGAGATAAATAAACGATCCGACGATCATTATCCCGCTGATGAACAGGTTTTCCGGCCCGTCGTGGGCGAGCTCGCTGACGTCGAAAAGATCGTTTGTCAGGCGGCTCATTATTTTGCCGGTCTCGTTGTTGTCGTAAAATGAAAAAGGAAGCTTCTGAAGATGGGCGAAAAGGTCTGAACGCATTTGCTCCTGCATGCCAACGCCTATCATGTGCCCCTGGTATTGCACGAAATAACGCAGAAGCATTCTCGTGACGTACAGCAGCAGGACGGCGCCGCCGGCAATGATTATATATCTGTATTTCCTGTTCGGAATGAGGTCGTTCAGCATTCTGTTTGTAACGATCGGATACGTCATGCCAATAAGCGATATGAGCAGCGACGCGAGCATGTCGAGAACAAACATTTTCTTGTGCGGTTTGTAGTATTTGATGAATCTTTTGAACAGATCTGGATGGCTTTTCATACGAAATGGTCCTTTATCAGATTTACGGGTGCAATTATAATGCGGTTTTTCGGCGCGGTCAATATCGGGGTGGCGTGCAGCGGATCAGTTTTCGCAGATACGCTCTTTCTGCTGCGAAGGTGCAACGGGGGACAGACCCGGGTTTGACCTTGCTTTTGGAATGGTGCAACGGGGGACAGACCCGGGTTTTGACCTTGCTTTTGGGATGGTGCAACGGGGGACAGACCCGGGTTTTGACCTTGCTTTTTGGGAAGGTGCAACAGGGGACAGACCCCGGTTTCCAGACCCGGCTATCAGTTATGTCTCCCGCGTTGCCGCCTCGGTTTGATAATTTGCCCGGCCTGTGTATAATATTGTCAAACAGGCCGGTTGCTCTGACCGGTTTTCATCCGGAGGGAAAAATGAAAAAACACGTGCTCCACATAGACAGACCCGCTCAGAACATACCTTCCGCTGTGCTTCCGGACGGAGCCGTGACAGGCAACGGCGACGTCACCGTAATGCTCGGCGGGACCGCCGACAGAATCCGGTTGTACGTTGGAAAAACTGATTTCTGGCGGGCAGACGGAAGAGTGACGGAAAACGGAGCACATGGAGGCATTGCTCCGGCCGGACTTGCTGAGATATTGATACCTCATATGGCTTATTCGCCGTATGACGCGAGTCAGGACCTGGATGAGGCGCACGTTTCCCTGAACCTTCGTGCCGGCCGGTTTTCCGCGGGACTTAAAGTGACGGCGTGCGCCGGGGAAAATGTGATTCTGATTGAAATTGACCGGTCGTATCCCGCGGTTTCCGTATCAGCGTCGCTGATTGAACTGACTGAGTCGGGGGCGATAATTGACAGCGGAACTTACGGAGACGTTTCATACGTTGTCCGTGGATTCAACGGGGAATGCTGCCGTTTTCCGTCTTACGCCATCTGCGCACTGAAATTGATATCGAGAGTCAGAAAAGGCGATTCCGAGCACCTGATCTGGGCTCTGGGAGTACGCACGAATCACGATTCGGCAGCATACAAGCCGGAAACGCTCGAATATATCGACAGCCTGACGCACGAAGACTGCCTCGCTCTCCTCGAATCGCACCGCCGCTGGTGGAACGATTTCTGGAGCAGGAGCGCGGTGGAGCTTAACGATCCGCTGCTTGAACTTTACTGGTACGCCGGAATTTATGCTGTTGCCTGCACTGCCGGAAACAAAAAGTTTCCGCCCGGGATCTGGGGCGCGTACGCGACGTCGGACAACATGGCCTGGTTCGGCGACTATCATCTGAACTACAATTTTGAAGCACCGTTTTATCCGCTGACGGCGGCCAACCACGCGGAGATCCTCGGGTGCTATATGGCTCCGTTAAACGCCTTTCTGCCGTTGGCAAAGAAGTATTCGCGCGATTTTCTCGGCGTGAAAGGCGCGTTGTTTCCGGTCGGCATCGGACCGATGGGAATGGAGACAGATATCTGGCCGAATACGAAGGAGCACGGTCACGCCTTTCACGGGCAGAAGAGCAACGGCTCATACGCGCTTGTGATCCCGATGATGCATTGGTATTCGACGCGCGACGCGGAGTTTGCGAGGCGCGAATATTACGATTATCTCGTTTCGACTGCGGAATTCTGGGAAAATTATCTCGTGCCCGAAGACGGGAAATATAATATCTACAACGACGCTCTGAACGAGGTTGGCTGGTATTCAGAATATGATTATCAGCCGCACGGGCATGACGATATTAATCCGGCCGTTTCGCTCGGGCTGGCGAAAATGGTGATGAAGCTGGCCGCCGATGTTTCGGAAGAACTTGGGCTTAACGCGGAGCGGATTCCGGTCTGGCGGCATATGGCGGACAATATCAGCGTTCCGGATACGTTTGAGAAGAACGGCAAATTATATTTGCGCGGCATAAGCGGGTCGGACGAATTGCGCGAGCTTTCTCTTGAATATTGTTATCCGGTCGGGGCGGTCGGCGTATTTTCCGCGCCCGAGCTTTTCGCCGCGTGCAGGAACAACCATGAGGCGCTGGCAATATGGGAAAGCGAAAACCGCTTCTGCTCGTATTATCCAATGGCCGCGAGGCTGGGGATCGATCCGGACGTCATCGTTGCGAATATTCACCGCATGATCGGAGAGAGGGGATTGCCGAACGGCATGTTCCGTTTCATCGGAGGCGGTCTGGAAAACAGCGCGGCCGTGCCCGGAACTGTGAACGAAATGCTGCTTCAGAGCTATGACGGCGTTGTCCGGCTGTTTCCGTGCTGGAATCGTGCGTGGGATGCGTCTTTTAAGAATCTGAGAGCCTATGGCGCTTTTACTGTCAGCGCCGAGCTGAGGTCGGGCGTAGTGAACGCTGAGATCGTGAGCGAGAAGGGAATAACGCTTCGCATCGAGAAGCCGTTGGACGGCTGCTTCGCGCTCTGGCGCGGGAATGAGATCCCGCTTTGCGACGGGATAACGCAGATCGACACGGAGCCGGGTGAAATCGTGAGGATAACGCAGCGGGGGACGGTGCCCGGCTGAGGAGCGGGGAACCCCTGGGGGATCCGGGCGCAACTGGCGGCGGGGGCAACCGGGGACAGAGGAGCGGTGCGGCAACCGGGGAGGCAACCGGGGACAGACCCCGGTTGCGGGAGGGCACAGGAAAAGAGCCGCAACCAGCGGCCGGGCCCGGGACGG
>CADBOE010000209.1 GCA_902796205.1 uncultured Ruminococcus sp.
ATTACTGTTTTGATGTAGCGCCGTATACCTGACCGGTACGTACGGTGCAACGGGAGGGAGGGACCGAAATCCCTCTCTACCCTATTAATCCTCTGCCGCTGATTCTGTGACGGCGGCAGAACTGAAATGAAACGGAGGTTGGTTTTATGGAGTGGCTTTTTAAACTTCTTATCGGTCTTGCGCTGGGCGCGCTCGCCGGATGGGCAGCCGGAAAGATTATGAAGAGCAAAGGAACGCTTCTGAGAAATATTGTTCTCGGTATCGTCGGCGGCGCTCTCGGCGGATGGCTCGGCGGTCTTATCGGTATCGGCGGCGGCTGGGTGATGAGCATTATCCTCGCTATCGCCGGCGCATGCCTGATCATCTTTTTGTGGAGACTGCTGTTCGAGAAAAAGTGATTCGCAAGGCGGGCGTTTTCGCCTGACCGCGCGGCCGTTTTACGGTTTTCAGGATCAATTTGCGGAGCTGTAAAAAGCATCGCTCAGGACCGGCAGCCAGTCGTTTTTGCGAAAAGCTGCCGGCTTTTTTCGTTTTCAGGTCGCGGCCTCGTGCCGAGGGGTTATTCAAGAGGCTCGTATGAAGATATTATTGTTGTTTTGCGTTATTATGATATCGCTCGGCCTTTGCGGCTGCGCGACAACGCTTCATTTTGACAGGGACGGAGTTGTTGACCGGTCGCTGCCGTCTGAATTTGCCGCGGACGACGTTCGGGACGGGCTCCGGGAGCCGGGCGAATATACGTTCCCCGCTATTCCGTCACAGCCCGGCGGATCCGCTTTGCCCGGTGAAACAGTCGGGACGGCGGTCACTCCGTTGACAACGCCGACCGCTATGCCGGAGCCGTCATCAACGCCGACAGCGACGCCCGAACCGGCCGCGACGCCGACGGTTGTCCCGACCGCGACGCCCGAACCGGCCGCAACGCCGACGGTTGTCCCGACCGCGACAACGAAACCGGCGTCAACACAGAACCCGACGTCAACGCCGAAACCGGCAGAAACGGCGAAAGACAATCCTGCCGCGACGCCGAAACAGGTCGCACAGGGTGATATTTCGCTGATCTCCGTGACGTCGCCGGTCGGAAGAAACGAGATGAGTACGGTCAGAATCAAGGGAAAACCGAATACGGAATACAAAATCAAAGTTTATTATTCAACGACGGCGAGCAGCGCTGCCGGACTGGAGCCCAAACAATCGGACGGCGACGGGTTTGTCGAATGGACATGGAAAGTAGGGCCCAAAACAAAAGCGGGCGATCACAGAATCGTTATTTCGGGGGGCGATTCCAAACTGGAAACAAGCTTTGAAACCACTTGATATAAAAAATCCGTGCCGCGCTGAAGCGTAGTCTCACGGCCGTTACAGGGCCGGCGGACGAGCTTCCGGAGCAGGAATGAATTCCGGCCGTGAATTCCGCCGGCCGGATGAAGCTTGACGATACGCGGCGGAACAGGTAAAATTGACCCGGTACAGCGTACGGCGAAAGGAGAATGGAAATGAAAATGAAGCATTTCGTAAAAATCCCGGCATTATTGATCGCGCTCTGCGTCGCGGCTGCGGCGTTTTGCGCATGCGGCGGAAGCGGCGTTGACCGGGCGCCCGGGCCGAACGATACGGCGACGGAGGAGCCCGACACGAGATTCAAGGATCTAACAGTCCGCGGAAAAACGGTCGAGATCAGCACGCGCGAGGAGCTTTTCGCGTTCGCCGGTCACATCAACAACATGGATCCGGAGTATGATTTTCAAGGATATACGATCAGGCTGATGAACGATATAGACCTCGATCCGTCGCTGGAGGGCGGGAAAAACTGGACTCCGGTTTACGTCGGAAGATCGCTCGGAAACGCGGTATTCGACGGGCAGGGGCACACGGTCAACGGCGTTACGGTTACGCCGGACGATCTCGTGCAGGCCGGCTTTTCCGATTCCGTTTACGGCACCGGCTTCTTCGGCCAGGTAAGCGCTTCGTTTACCGTGCGGAACGTCAATTTCACCAACGGCAGATTGACGGCGAACAGCAAGCATTGCGGCGGCGTTATCGGCTCGGTTGAACCCGGCGCCGTCACGGTCGAACTGGATCGCGTTAACGTGTCCGGCCTTGAGCTTGCCGGAGGGACCGGTTCCGAGAACAATCTTGAAGGGATCAGCATTCGGGTCGGCGGCCTCGTCGGCGCCAACATCCAGGGCGCGGACGTAAACGTCCACGACTGCATCGTCGAGGATTCGGCGATCACCGGCTTCCATAACGTGTCCGGCCTCGTCGGCTGCGCCAACGACGGCTCGTACACTGTCAGGAACAACAAGGTCAGAAACGTGCATCTGAATTATTCCGCGTCCTACGCCGAAAACGAGAATTATAAAAATCCGGCGTATTCCAGATACTTCGCCGATCCGTTCTATTGCGTGAACAGCTTCTGGGGCGAATATCATACCGATTACGACGCGGAAAACGGCAATTCCATCGAAAATCTCGATTCGTACGACATCCGGAACGATATCCACTACAGCAACGAGGAAGGCAAGGACAAGGATTGCACTCCGAACAGCGAGGGAATGTTCCCGGCAGTCGGCGGCAGCGTGATCAGACCGAGGAGCGAGCGCGGGTATTGAGTCCTGTGCGCGGTCAACTCGTCGGTTGACAACCGCCCCCGCGCTTGCAGCTTGCGCCTCCTGCGCAGCTGTCAGGTGTTTTTCAGCCGCAGGCAGCGATTTTGGCGGAATGCGGCTGAAACCTGTTCCGTAATTTCAGCCGCAAATGAGGATTTTAACGGAATGCGGCTGAAACCTGTTCCGTAATTTCAGCCGCAAATGAGGATTTTAACGGAATGCGGCTGAAACCTGTTCTGTAATTTCAGCCGCAAATGAGGATTTTAACGGAATGCGGCTGAAACCTGTTCTGTAATTTCAGCCGCAAATTGAAATTATAGCTGAATGCGGCTGAAACCGCTCCGATAAATTCAGCCGCAAATTGAAATTTTAGCTGAATGCGGCTGAAACCTGTTCTGTAATTTCAGCC
>CADBOE010000210.1 GCA_902796205.1 uncultured Ruminococcus sp.
AAGAGCTCCGTCGTTGTCATAATACTGGAATTCGGCATTTTCATCCGGAGTGGGCGTAGGAGTGGGCACGTTCGTGGGAGTCGGCGTCGGCACCCGGGTCGGAACGGGCGTCGGCGTGGCAGGAACGGGAGTCTCATCCGGAGCGAGCGTCCTGTACGGCGTAGGTGTAGGCGTCGGCGTGCCGGGCACTTCGGTCACAGGCTCCGCGGTCGGCTCCGGCGTCCCGACGGGTCCGGGATGATCCGGCTCGTCAGTGCGGCGTACCACGGGAGGTTTTACGATGATTATGTCGTCGGAAGGAAGGCCTTTCAGCTTCGAAACGATACCGCTGCCGAATTCCTTGAACTCCTCGCGGCCGGGCACGGTGTCGTTGTAATATTCGTGAAGATCGCCGAAGCGTTCTCCGTTCAGAAGAGATACGAACGAAAACGGAGGCATCGTCTTCAGCGGCCTGTTCTCGGATTCGGAGTAAGAAGGCCTTTTGGCGATTATCATATATACGGCAATAACGAGAATGACGCCGAGCATTATCACCACGAAGCAGAACTTCAGGAGATTCTTGAGAAAGTCGTTCATACGCGTGTCCCCCTTTCAGAACTGAACGTAAAGGAACGGTCTGTCCGTCGAATTAACAAGCACTATACTTGAAAAGACAAACAGGGCCACACAAATTATCCCCCATACGACGCCCGCGGCCGTCGCCAGAGCGGGACGCTTTGCGGAAAGCTTTTCGCGTACGAACGGAACGAGCGGGAAGCAGCATATGAGAGCGAGGATGAACAGGAAAACATTGTTCACGAAATAGACGGACATCATCGAGCCCGAGAACCCGCCCTTCGAGAAGAAAAACAGATTTCTGAAGAAATAACCGAGCTGCTTTATATCAGTAAACCTGAATATTCCGAAGCCGATGACGATGATCAGCTTCGTATAAATATGCTTCACGGCGAGCGGGATCTTCTTAAGCCTCTTCTTTCCGAGAAGCGTTTCGATAAATATGAACAATCCGAAATAAAGGCCCCAGATTATATAATTCCAGGACGCGCCGTGCCACATGCCGGTGCAGAACCATACGAGGAACAGACCGCCGTAGCGGCGCATCTTTCCGAAGATCGGAACGTACAGAAGGTAATCCTTGAAAAACGTACCGAGGGAGATATGCCATCTCTGCCAGAATTCGGCGACGGATCTGCACATGAACGGATAGTTGAAATTCTCTTCAAAATGAAATCCGAAGATCCGTCCGAGTCCGATAGCCATATCCGAATAGCCGGAAAAATCGAAATAAACGTACATCGAGTAGACGACGACGGTGTACCAGGTTTCAACGGTGCTGACCGTTTCGTTGCCCGCCGCCCAGTACGCGTCGACGATGGCGATGAGATTGTCGGCCAGCAGCACCTTCTTAGCAAGACCGACGCACAGCCGCGTGAGCCCCTGATACATATCGTCCACGTTGATCGTTCTGTCCTTCAGCTCTCCGCCGATCGTGGAATATCGCACGATAGGTCCGGCGACGGTGCACGGAAAAAGCGAAGTGAAAAGAAGAAAATCGGGGAAAAACTTTTCCGCCTCGATCTTCTCCCAGTAGACGTCAAGCAGATACGAGACCGTCCTGAACGTAAAAAAGCTCAGTCCGAGCGGCAGCCACATCGAAGGCGTTCTGAGCGACAGATGAAAGATGCTGTTGAGATTTTCAACGAAGAAGCCGGTATATTTGAACACGAGCAGCATGCCCAGATTGAGAAAAAGCCCGACGGTCACGAGGACCTTCGACGCTTTCCTTCCCCTCGTATTTTCGATAAATCTTCCGAGCGAAAAATTCAGCAGCGAATAGCCGGAAATGAAAACAGCCGCCAGAAGATTTCCGGAGGAATAGAAAAGAAGCGAAAAAATTATAAGTATCGTGTTTTTATATCTTATTTTCGGGGAAATAAAATATAATATCAGGCATACCGGCAGAAAAGCATACAAAAAAAACAGGTCCGAAAAATTCATATCAAGTTCCTGTCAGACGTTCGTCAATAAGCCAGCAGTCCCATGAACGCGAGCTCGCTCTGAGTGGTGTCGCACCTGCTGTACTGTACGATCACGGGCTCGCTCGACTCGACGAGCATTGCGTATGGCACGGACCTATCCACGCCGCGTCCTTCTGAATCGGCGATCATATCCATCCTGATGTGATTCGTGCGGCGCGCCTTGCAGACGGCCCTGAAGCCGCCGTGCGGCTCGCGGTCCTCGAAATAAAGCGTAATGTTTATTTCGGCGTCCCTGTCACCCGTATTTAGAACGCATACGGCCTCGTGGCTGACGTAGGTCCCGTTATCGACGCCCGGATAATAAGCATCCGGGATAAGCCATTCTTTCTTACCTTTTCCGTTCATGATTTCATCCCCTGTCAAGCAGCGATCGGAGAATGCCGATATATTTTTCCGACGGACTTTCCTTCCATCCGGCGACTATATATTCGGCGTCACTTTTGTCAGCCACTGGTACGGTGATGTCAATGATCGCCGTCATTCCTTCCTTTACGTAGCAATGAACAAAATAATTACCTTTCGCGTCGATGGTCCACACGGCGTCGACCCGGTTCCTCTTCATTATCTCGTCTCTGCGCGCGGCTATATAGCTTTCGTAAGCGGCTCCGAGCCCGCCGCTTATCATATACCGCAAAGACGAAAGAGTCGCCTGTCCGGACCCTGTTATATAATACATCGCTTTGCCCATACTGTCAAGGTTTCTGCCTATGTCTCCGGACTTCAGGAGCTCCGAAAAACACGTGGATACCGTAAAGTAATTGACGAGTCCCGGCCCCATCATTATATCGATCAGATCGCCGTTTCCGACAGGCTCTCCGATGAGTGAAAGCACGTGGAGAATGAGCACGCTCTCAGCCGTTTTCTGTGTATTGTTTTCGAACATTCCGTTTTTGTTTTTCATTTTTCGCACCGAGGACGGATACCGGCAATAATATCCGCATTATCAGCTGCAATCACTTCTGCGATACCGGCAATATCGGAAATATCAGTCGTAAAAATCAAATTCGCATTCGTAAATCCGCACCGTATCGCCGTCGCGTATTCCCATTTCCCTGAGCCTGTCGAACAGCCCTTTCTTTCGCAGCTGCTGCTGGAAATACCCGAACGACTCATGATCCGTCATATTTATCGACGCGGCGAGATTCCTGATCCTTCTGCCGGTCACGCTGTACGCTCCGTCGGGGGCTATCTCGATCTCGAACGTGTCGTCGTCATCGCGCGTATCGTCCTCCGGAACCGGCGCGGCCTCAAATTCCACAGGCGGAAAATTATGGAGTATGCTGCCGGCGTATTTCATCAGCCGACCGGTACCTTCCGATATCGCCGCCATTATCTCGAATATTCTGTAAGCGCCTTTTTCAACGCTATCAGCCAGCCTATCACCGTTTTCTTCGAGCCATTTATCGAATTTCTCTCTGAAAGCCGCGGTTTTCGATCCGTCCGTATCCATGTCGCATTTGTTCAGCGCGATGAGCTGCGGCCT
>CADBOE010000211.1 GCA_902796205.1 uncultured Ruminococcus sp.
GACGTATGCTATCACGAAACCGACGAGCAGATAGCCGAGCAGCGAAATGAACATTTTCCCGCCGTCTTTGATGACTCCGCGGAAGCCGTCGAAATCGAAAACGATCTTCGTGCAGATGATAAGCAGCAAAACGAGGCCGAAAACCGTTCTGTAAGTGCCTTCGGACAGCTTTTTCCCCATTTTCCGGAAAAAGCCGTAGCCTTCGCCGCTGCCCTCAGAGCCTGTTCCGGGAGTCACGTCCCCGCGTCCGGTTCCGGCTCCCTCCCCGCCGTCACTTTCAGCCGGGGCTCCGTCTCCGTCACTGCCGGATGCGTCTCCGGCAGCGGCGTCAACGCCATGAGCGGCTCCGTTTCCGGCGTCGGCGTCAACGTCATACGCGGTCCCGTCTACGGCAGCGGCGTCAATATCCCCCGCGGCTTCCCGCGCCGATCGCTCCGCGCCGTCGAAGCCGTTCACGCGACCCGTCTCTGCCGGATCCGCACACCATGCCGCAGATCCGTTTCCGGCCTTGTTTTTCACGCCCGTCCGCTCATCAGAAACCATTAAACGTCACCGCCTCTGCGAAAAAACGTAAGTCATGCGCCCGAGCGGAGCGCTGTCTCCGTTCCTGTAAAAAGTCCACACGTCGAGCGTGCCGTCTTCGTTATATTGATAATTGTCCGCCCATTTGAACTGGACGTCTATCGGCTTTACGCCCTGCTCCGCGCAGATAAGCCTTTTCGAAACGGAAATCATCATTTTGTTGCCCTCGACCTTCATTCCGGCGTTGCCCGCCTTCACCCACGAGCCGCCGGTATAACGCGAAACCACCGCGCCTCCCTCGTCGGGCTTCTCGAGATTTACCGCGAAGTCAATGCCGTCGATCCAGTATTCGGCGGATTCAATATCGCGCCACATGCCGGAAGATATGAACAGCGTCATCCAGTTGTCGTCGGTCGAAGGAGTTATATCTTCCGCCGTCTCGGCGTAAAAATAGATATTGTAGTCGTCGCGGCACACCTTGAAGGCCACGAAATCATTCCGGCCCGTCCTGTCCTCGTATTTGATGCCGCCGAAGCCCTTGCTGCGCCGGTCGGCCGTATCGCCCTCGTAATCCGTATATTTCGCCGTAATTCGCTCGTCGTCCCATTGATCGAAGCCGCCGTTTACGTCGATCGTGATCTTGTCACCGACCCGGACGCGGCCGGTCAGACCTTTGTACTGCCGGACGTACGATATGAGCTGCATGTAATAATTGTCCCCGAAAAGGCCGTTCATCGGCTCGATATCGCGGCTCGCTTCGGGATTCGCGCAGTCAACGAAATTCACGGGCGTCGACGGGGACGAGGGCTGCCGCTGGGCCACCCACTCGTTCCAGCCGGTCACGAAGACGGTCTCGGGATCAACGTTCAGCGCCCACTCCCACTGACTCGCGAAATTGTAGCCGTGCATGATCGCGTCGGGCGAGGTGTCAACGGCTCCGTCGCGCCAGCTTCTGGTCCTGTCGGCTCCGCCGTACCACGCGGCCGCTGCCATGTTCACGGTAACGTTGTGCTGCGCGACCGAGACGTTCACCACTTCCCTGCGCCCGTCCCTTCCGTAAACGGCCTGGTCGGTGCCGAGACGCCCGAATTCCATCCACGGGAAGCCGTTGTCCGTCCTGCCTTCGGTCGGCCACACGGAATCCTTGATAGTGAAATATTCTTCAATCTCAACCGGGAGATAATATTCATAATCCCTGCCGATTATCATCGGTTTTCCGTCCCAGTTGAACCAGAGTTCGTCGAGCCGCGGGTATTTTTCGCGGAGCGCCTCGTTCGTGTAAAGCTCGTAATAGAACTGTTTTATGAGCTCGGGAGACGAAGTGTTTGTGTAGAACGAGAGCTGCGGCGGCCGGTATCCCTGCTCGAGAAAGTCGTACCAGACTCCTATCAGCTGCTTTACGCGGGCAAGGTACGGCACCGCGTTCGTCGTGTCGAAAACGACGTAGTCAATTCCGGCGTCGATCAGCATCTGAGCGTGTTTTCGCATCACCCATTCGTCCGACGACACGTAATAACCGAACATCGGCTCTCCCCAGAAATGGTGCGCCCCGACTTTCCCGCCGCCGGCTTTGATCCAGTTTTTTTCGGACAGGATCGCGTCCGGGTCGTTGAGAACGATCTTGTAGTTGTCAAAAGGCCCCGAAACGCCGTGCTCGCCCTGCCAGAGGAAATAAAAAACGCCGACCTTGCGGTCCTTCGCCGAGGGCATGCTCGCTCCGGCCAGCGGCAATTCTCTTCCGAGGTCGTCGAAGCCCCCGAATTCGCCGTTTACTTCCACAAACGGTCCGCGGTACGTGTTGCCAACGCACCCGCACGTGATCAGCATCGCTGAAACGGCGATCGCGATCAGCGTCATCAACGCGAACAATCCCGCCGCCTGTTTTTTTATATTTCTGTTTTGTTTCCTTTTAAATGAGAGCATCGCATTCTTCCCTTTCTGCTTCTGCCGCACGCGCGGCCAACGCCCCGATTATATCAAATCCGGCTCGCCGGCGCAATATGCGATATGCCCGCTCCGTGGGTTGCGCCGGGGGTGCAACGGGGGACAGTGCAACGGGGGACAGACCCCGGTTTCGGCAAATTCGTGCAACGGGGGACAGACCAGGGTTTCCGACCTATTTCGACTATATTCGACAAAGTTCGTGAATACGTCGCAGCAAACTGAACACCTCGGCCGGACGGATTGAACAGTTGCGACGCTGAAAACTGAACAGTGTCGTCGCTCAAAACTGAACAGTCGCGACGGAGCGGTTGAGCAGTTAAAACATTGCGGTAAGATGTTGTTACACGCGAGAGCGTGAATACAACAAAGGAGGTCATAGATATGACCAATTACCGCGAAATCCTGAGACTTAAAAAGCTCGGGCTCAACAATTCCCAGATCGCGC
>CADBOE010000212.1 GCA_902796205.1 uncultured Ruminococcus sp.
GCACCGAAATCGGGGTCTGTCCCCCGTTGCGCCGAAACCGGGGTCTGTCCCCCGTTGCACCGAAACTGGGGTCTGTCCCCCGTTGCACAGAAACCGGGGTCTGTCCCCCGTTGCACCGTACTCTACTCGCAGGAGAGTTGCGGGAAATATCGGGAAATAAAATGCGAAAAGCATTGTTGCTGCGTGCTTTTCGCGTTTCAGCCCGCAACGTAAAGCACCACCGAAACCGGGGTCTGTCCCCGGTTGCAATGTCCCCGGTTGCACCTGTCCCCGGTTGCACGGTTGCGGCCCGCTGGCAGTGCCAGCTGTCGTTGCCTTCTCGTTTTTGCGGTGGTAAAATCAGTTGACACAGGAGGGAGAACGAACTTGATGAATTATAGAATTGACGGCGGTACGCTTTACGTATATGAATTCGGACGCAGATTCGATTATCGGAATTGCCGCGATTGGGGACGGGAAATCACCAAAGTGATAATTGAAGACGGCGTAGACGAGTTGCCTGATTCCGCTTTTGAATATTTTGAAAATATATGCGAAATTTCGTTGCCGCCGTCGTTGAAAAAAATCGGAAGCTACGCTTTTCAGGACGTCTGCCGGCTAACCGCACTGTCGTTGCCCGCGTCGCTGGAGGAGCTCGCGGAAAACGCTCTTTATATCGGTGACGGGAGCCGTCTTTCGTCCGTCGATATTCCCGCCGAGAATCCTTATTTCACGTCCTCCGGCGGAGTTCTTTTTAACAAAGATATGTCGACGCTCCTGAAATATCCGTCGGCAAAACGCACGCGTAAATACCGCGTCCCGGAAACGGTCCGCCGTATATCCGACAGCGCTTTCGCACACTCGAAATACCTGCACGAGGTGAGATTGCCGGCGAATCTTGAAATAATCGAAAGAGGCGCGTTCAGCTTCTGCACCCGCATCAGGGAATTGACCGTCCCCGAAACGGTCGAAGGAATACCGTCGTACGCGTTTTTTTGCTGCGAAAGCCTCGAAAAGCTGATTCTCCCCGAAAAAGCGGCGTACCTCGGCTACGAATCCATCTGCAACTGCACGTCGCTCAGAAGCGTCCGGCTGCCGGACGGCATAGATCAGATCGACTACGCGGCGGTTGGCGGCAATACGCTTCTCGAGGAGCTCGTTATCCCGGAGGGCGTGACGGAAATGAACAACAGCGCGCTGATCGACGATCCTTCGCTGAAAAAAATCGTTCTGCCGCGGACCCTGCGGGAGATCTGGGATCATGTTTTTCAGCGGTGCGAGAGTCTCGAGGAAATCGAAATTCCCGAAAACGTGGAATATATCGACAGCGAGGCGTTCGAGGGCTGCACCGCGCTGAAAACGGTATATATGAGATCGCCTCACATAAAAGGAGACGGCTGGCTGCCGGACGGGATTAAAGATAAAGTTGAAATAATACGGACGGTATAGCCGGGGGGTGGTGGCCAACGTGATCGTCCGCGTTCTGCCGTAAACGGGGTGCGGTATTACGTTACCGCCGACGCATATAACAAAAACGGGATTACGAAGGGAAACCTCACGGAAACGGTGTGATCATCGGTTTTCTACGGCTTTTTTCCGCATGTATTCTATGGTCCGGTAAAGGGTTTCGCCGCGGAAAAGGCGCTCCGGGTCGACGCGGAAAACGGGGCCGCCGTCGCCGGCGCTGCTGTCGCCGGTGTTAGTCGCGGTGTACTCGTCGTCGTTCGTTCCGCTGTCGCCGCCGGCGATACTGCCGCCGTTGCTGCCGCTGTTTTTATCGTTCACGCCGCCGTTTTCGCCGTTTTCGCTGTTACCCCTGCCGTTTTCGCCGGTGCTGTCGCCGGCTTCGCTGACGGTTTTGTTGACGGCTTCGATGCCGTAGCGGGAGAGAATGCCGGAAAGAACTTCGTCCGCGGTGGAACCCGTGAGCTCCCTATTGTCCGCGCCGCTGCCGTTTTCATCAATATTCTGCCCGGGATCGGGATCGTAATCGAGAAGCGAAAGCTGGACGTTTCCGCCGGAGCTGAGGTTGTAGATGCTGACGCCGATCAGGCGTACGCTGAGTTTTTCGACCTTTTCCAGAAGATCGGAGGCCTCGCCGTATATTTTCATCGCCGAACTGCAATCGGAGCAAAGACGCGAGCGGGTAATACTTTTCATATCAGAATAGGTAAGCTTCAGCGTTACGCCACCGCCGAACAGACCGGCGCGCCGCGCTCTTCGTTCGACGCTCATCGAAAGCAGGAACAGAACGTCCCGGAGGAGCGCGTAGTCGTCAACGTCCTCCTGAAAAGTTATTTCGCGGCCGATCGATTTTGCCTCTCTCGGGTCGTACGCCTCGACTTTTCTGTCGTCAATCCCGCTTGCGAGCATGGTGATCCATTTGCCGTGTTTTCCGAGCAGACGCTCAACGTGCTCGCTGTTTTCGCGAACATGGCGCACCGTCCTGATCCCGAATGAGTGCAGCTTTTCGGCCGTTTTTTTTCCGACCGTATAAAGCACGCTCACGTCGCGGTCGATTATGAGAGAAACGAATTCTTCCGGCGTTCTGATCTCGAAATAACCGCCGGGCTTCTTTTCCTCGCTTGCCGTTTTTGCCGCCGTTTTTGAGTAGGCGAGACCGATCGAGCAGCTGAGCCCGGCCTCTTGAAGCGTTCTCCTTTTTATTTCGTGTGCGATACGTCTGGCTCCGTCGAAGGTCCCGGCCTGTTCCGTGACGTCAAGGTACGCTTCGTCGAGAGCAATATATTCCGCCGCGCTCGCGTATTCGTTCCATATTTCATGCAGCTGCTCGGATACGGCCTTGTATTTCTCAAAATCGGGATGCATGTATATGCCCGACGGGCAGAGCGCGTACGCTTCTTTTATGTTCATTCCGGAGCGAATGCCGTATTTACGCGCTTCGTAGCTGCAGGTCGCGACGACGCCGCGCTCGCTCGGGAGAGAACCGATAATGAGCGGCTTTCCGGCGAGGGCCGGGTCATCCCTGATTTCTACCGAAGCGTAAAACGCATCCATATCGACGTGAATGATGATCTGGTCCAAGAAAGATCCTCCCGGTTGAAAATGGTCAACGGCAACAGGCTCCGTATCGTCGCCTCCGATTTTATCATTATTGTCCCGGCAGAGTCAACTTTGCCGGTGTGCCTGAGGCCTTCGACACCGTGCGAAACCGGTGTCTGAAACCGGTGTCTGTCCCCCGTTGCACCTAACCGGGGACAGTGAAAGCAACCATGGTCTGTCCCCGGTTGCATTGTCTCAAACGGGACATTTTTATAGCGGCAAACGCGGGTCTGTCCCCCGTTGCATTCTTCTCTACTCGCAGGAGAGTAGTGGGAAATACCTGTAAATAACGGGAAATAACCGGAAATAACACCTCAAAACCCTTTGCTGGCTTGCTTTCGGGCATTAACGGTCGCACTGACGTGAGATCCGTTAACCGGGGTCTGTCCCCGGTTGCCGCCGGTTGCCGGAGTGTTGAAATCGGATTGGGAATTTTGTATCATATTGATTGCGGAATTGGCCGGCGAAACTGCCGGGAAGGATTTCGTTTATGCCGGACGACCTCGGACCGGCTTATTTTACGAATTGGAGATACCCTTATGCTTTTTTACATTCTCCGGCACGGAGAAACGGACATGAACAAAAAAGGCGTTATGCAGGGGCGGATGGACGTTCCCCTCAATCATAACGGAAGGGAGCTCGCCGTTCTCACGGGGAGGGCAATGGCGGGCATCCGCTTCGATAAATGCTTCTCCAGTCCGCTCGTGCGTGCAAAAGAAACAGCTGAAACCGTATTGCGCGAGAGCGGCAACGACGTTCCCGTAATGATCGACGAACGAATTACAGAGATCGACTTCGGAGTTTTCGACGGAAAATGCTTTTCGGAAGCAGGCGAGCAGGCGCACGTGTTTTTCACGAAACCGTTTGAATTCACCGGATTTCCGGGAGGCGAGCGCGTTAGGGAAGTGTGCGACAGGACGCAGGCCTTTCTGAAGGAGCAGATCGCAAAAGACGACGGAGGAACGTATCTCACAAGCATGCACGGCTGCGCGATGAGAGCGATGGTGAATTTTCTCCTCGAAGATCCGGCGGATTACTGGCTCGGCAGAGCGCCGTACAATTGTTCGGTGACCGTCGTGAGAGCGGAAGGCGGCAAAGCCTCCATGGTCGAAACGGATAAGGTTTTTTACGACAAGAGCCTTATTGTCGACTACTACAGAAGCTGGGATTAAATTAAAGCGGCCTTCGGAGAATGTCTTCTTTCGGCCTGACGGCTCACATTCTCCGGCCTCCGGATCCTTACACTTCAGCTTCTTACCATTGAGCCCCTTACCATCTGCCGCCCGTCTTTTACCGTTCGGCGCCTGCTGCCCGGCGCCCGACCGTATTTCGTTCAGCGCAGACCTCAGCCGGGAGGACGGACAATGCTCGCAGTGGAACGTTTGAAATTCATCGCCGCGGCGGTCCTCGACGAGATCGGGCCGGCCTTGACAAAAAAGCCGCCTGATGCTATAAAAACAGGCGATTCCGCAGCGGAAAGGGGAGTGGAAAA
>CADBOE010000213.1 GCA_902796205.1 uncultured Ruminococcus sp.
ACGTATCGCTGTTCTCGTCGGACATAGTCGGAAAAGAAACGTATTTCAAAAATCTTTCTGTAAGTGTCATATCGATTCTCCGTTATATGAAAAATCCGGCAGCAATAATTAAACATATTGCCGCCGGATCGATTCACGAGTCAATAATCTCAGACGATATCGCCGTCGTCGAATTTATCGCCGCACTGAGGACAGAATTTCGGAGGATTAGCGGGATCTTCCGGCTCCCAGCCGCACTTGTCGCATCTGTAAAGAGGCGCGCCGGCAGGTCTCTTCTTGCCGCATTCAGCGCAGAAATTGCCCTTGTTTACGTGTCCGCACTCGCAGACCCATCCTTCTTCCTTCGGAGCGGGTCTCGGAGCGCCGCAGTCGTTGCAGAACTTTCCGCCGTTCATGACCTTGCTGCAAACGGGGCACGTCCACGAGTCATCAGCGGCGACCTGAGTATTCTGCGGTCCGCCCTGAGGCCCCTGCGGTCCCTGAGGTCCCTGGGGTCCTGCCTGGAATCCGCCGCCCTGCTGTCCGGAGGCATAGAGTCCCTGGATGTTCGCAGCGCCCTGATTCATGGCCATTCCCATGCCGATGAAGCCGTTCATGGCTCCGCCTTCGTTCTCGGCGGCTTTGTTCATCGCGGAAATGACGCCTCCGGTCATACGGCCGGCCGCTATCGTCGGATTCAGCGTCATGGAAGTTTCCTCCCACTCGGTGAGCTTCTTTCTCTGATCCTCCGGAATGGACGGAACGCCGATGTTCATAGAGTAAATCTCTATGCCGCGTCTTCCCCAGTCTTCCTTGAGCTGCTCGTTAAGAGCGTCTCTGACTTCCATCGTATGAGCGGGGATCTGATCATAGGAAACTCCCTTTGCGGAAAGCACCGCGAGGGCAGGCTGCAAAGCCTGTACGAGCTCGCTCTTGAGCATCATGTCGATCTGATCGCGCTTATAGCTCTCGGCTACGTTGCCGCAGACGTTCGTATAGAACAGGATGGGGTCGACCAGCTTGTAGGAGTAAACGCCGTTGCAGCGGAGATCGACCGAAAGCTTGAATCCGAGCTGCTCGTTTATGACCACTCTGAACGGCACCGGGCTTGCGGTCCCGAATTTGTTGCCGGTGATCTCCTTCAGGTTGAAATAATAGACCCTCTGATCCTTTCCGGTATCGCCGCCGTAAGTGATACGACGTCCGATGGTCTTGAACGTTTCGATAATGGATTTTCCGAGGCTGCCCGCGAAAATGCTGGGCTCGGAGGAATTGTCGTAGGTGAACTGTCCGGGTTCGGCGCAGAATTCAACGACCTTGCCCTGATCGACGATGATCATGCACTGACCGTCGGCGACGGCGATGCCCGATCCGTTTGAAATAATGTTGTCGTTTCCTTTCGTATTTGAACTGCGGCTGGTGATCCGCTTCTGTCCTTTTACGACAAGAGTGTCGGCATCGATAGCGTCACAGTAGAAAAATTCCTTCCACTGATCGGCAAGAGCGCCGCCTACGGCACCGGTTAAAGCTTTAATAAGTCCCATAGTCTTATCTCCTCTCAATTATGAAAATCTGTTTTATGACATGAAGCGCCTCTCGCTTCAGCAATCACAGTTCAGCGACATTATACTCCATGCATGCGCGGATTTCAATAGTTTTGCTCGGACACCTCGAAATAGCTCTGCGGATGATTGCAGGTCGGGCATACTTCCGGGGCCTTCGTGCCCACGACTATGTGTCCGCAATTCCTGCATTCCCAGATTTTAACGGTGCTCTTCTCGAACACGCTCGCGTCGCGGACGTTTTTCAGCAGCTGGCGGTAACGCTCCTCGTGGTGCTTCTCGATGGCGGCGACGAGCCTGAATTTCTCTGCGAGCTCCGGAAAGCCCTCGGCTTCGGCAGTGCGGGCGAAATCCTCGTACATGTCGGTCCATTCATAGTTTTCGCCGTCGGCAGCCGCCTCGAGGTTCTGCGCGGTGTCGCCGATCCCGGAAAGCTCCTTGAACCAGAGCTTCGCGTGCTCTTTTTCATTTTCCGCCGTCTTCAGGAAAAGCGCCGATATCTGCTCGAAGCCCTCCTTCTTCGCCGCGGAAGCGAAATAAGTATACTTGTTCCTCGCCTGCGATTCTCCTGCGAAAGCAGCCCACAGATTCTTTTCTGTCTGAGTTCCTTCGTACTTGTTTCCCATAACCGTTCCTCCTATTTGTGTTTATATATTCTCTTCTCGAGAGCGAATATTCTGTCGCTGAACGAATCGTTTTCCATTGTTCCGTAATTTTCGGCGTATATCTCCATGCGGCTGTCGATCAGATCGACCATGTGAAGAAGCTCCGCCTCCGCGCACATCGGCTCGACCGCCGCCCCGTACGCCGGTTCTCCGTGATGGGACAATATCAGATGCTGCAGAAGCACGGATTTTTCGTCGGGAACGCCGAGCTCGCGCGAAACGTCGGCGATATTCTGAGCCCCCATCACAAGATGTCCGATCAGCCTTCCCTTTACCGTATAGTCCGTAACGAGTCCGAGCGACGAGCAGCCCAGCTCGGCAGTTTTCGCGAAATCGTGGAGGAGCGTTCCGGCCATCAGCAGATCCCTGTCGATAACGTCCGCGTACTGGCGCGCGAGAAAATCGGCCGTTTTCATCATATTGAACGTGTGCATCATCAGCCCGGAAACGAATCCGTGATGCACCGATTTTGCCGCCGGCCATACGGAAAAGGCTTTTCCGTACCGCTCAAGCATCGTCTCGCATATCCTCCTGTAATCGTCGTCCGCGATGGAATTGACGTATTCCCGTATCATTTTCCCCGCTTCCTGAAGATCTATCGGAGCGACCGGAACGAGGTCGGCGTTGCTGTACCCGTCGGCCGCCTCGGCATATCTTATCGAGCTCAGCGTAAACTGCAGGCTTCCCTTGAACTCGCCTACCCTGCCGCGAACGAATACCGGTTTTCCGTCGTCCGCGGAAGACGCTCCGACCGGTCCTGTATAATTCCAGAATTTGGCCTCGATCGAGCCGGAATTGTCCGACAGACTGCACGCGAGAAAAGAAGAGCCGTTTACCGACGTTTTCACCGCGCAGCCCCTGATTATATACACTCCCGAAACGTCTTCGTTGAGAACAAAACCCGTTATTTTTTTGTGAGCCATTTTTACCTCCGCCGCTCCGGCACTCATCACGATGGCCGCGCGAAAAAAGCGCGGTCCTTATTGCAAAAAAGGCCGGACGAACCGGCCCTTGAAAAGCGTCCCAGATAGGAATCGAACCTACGGCGTTCCGCTTAGGAGGCGGACCCTCTATCCCCTGAGGTACTGGGACACACAGGGGACATTTTACACTCTTTCGGCGCGAAGGTCAATGCTTTTTTCTGTTCACGAACACGACGGTGCCCGCGGCGGCAACGACCAGGAGGGATGTGACGGCCACAACGGCTATTATAGCCGCGTTCGAGCCTTGTTTCTCCGAAGCTCCACCGCCGATCGCTTTTTCATAGCTTTCAGCGTCGGAAATATATCTGAAATTGAACCTGTCGTTCGGAGCCGTGTCGCCCAGATCCATAAATTCCATTATCTCGCCCGTTTCGGTTGAATTATCCGTCCACTTGAAATCGAAATTCGCCGCGGAGCCGTGCTCAAAGCCGAAGAGCTTCTTGTCCGCTGAAATAGTCATGTACGCGCCGTCCACCGTGTACTCCGCCTCGCCGATCACGGTCGAGCTCCACGAAGAGCCGTCGAATTTTTCGACGGAGACCCTGCCGTCGGCGCGGCTCCTGTTAAGAATATAATCATATCCCTCCCATCCGGTGGAATGATCCATATCGGTGTCGATCAGCAGGTTCATCCACGTGCTGTCGGACGCGGAGCAGACGTCGTTTACCGTCTTGACGAGGAAATAGAGCCTGTCGGAATCCTGGGAAACCTTTGCGTAATCGAAATCGTTCCTTCCCGTTCCGTTCATATATTTGAAGCCCTTGTCGTAGGAAAAAGTATTGCGGAATTCGACGTCGCCGATCGTGTCGCGGTATTCCGGACCGACCTCCGCCCATGCCCCGGTGTCACCGGGAGAAACGGTTTTCTGTCCGTACGCCTGTTCGGGAGCGTCGATCCCTTTATAACGGCGGATATTGTCCACCATCTGATAATAGAAATTGTCGCCGAAGCCCACTCCCGTACGCAGCTTCATCGGCTCGATGTCGCGGGAGAATTCGGGATTGAACTGATCGACGTAGCAAACGTTTTTAACGTTCGTGAGCGCCATATAATCCATCCCGCGGCCGTTGCCGGCGATCCACTCGTTCCAGCCGGTGATCATGATGACGGACGGGTCGGCGGAAATTGCCGCGTCCCACTGGCTTTTGAAGCCGAGGCCTTTGCGGCTCTCGTCCCAGGAAAACATGAAATCGTCGGCGTAGTTGTTCGGCTGCACGCCGTTCACGTAGCTTCTGCCCTTGCTTGCGGAAGGATGATGTCCGGCCGTGACTACCATCTGCTCGAATTTACCGTTCAGATCGCGGCCCTTGTGCTGGACGAAATTACCGCTTCCGTCGTTCCACGTCTCGTCGAGCCAGCTCCAGTAGCCGTCCTTGTCGCACCACGCCCAGCAACCGCGCACGGTAAAATTCTCGCTGAGATACTGCTTCAGTTCGGAGCTCACGCCGCTTATGTTGCCGAAAACGAGAGGTTTACCTTCCCATTTGAAGAACAGCTCCTCGTATTTCGCATAATTTTTCTCGGAATACACTCCCCGTCGGAGATTTTTCATATCCTTTTCGAAAGTCTCTGAATTGTCTCCGGTCAGGAAGCATATCTGAGGCGTACGTCCGCCTTCTTTTCTTATCTGAAGCCACGTGTCGAACAGGATCGTATGACCTTCGGTGAAAACTTCGCCGTTAGAAACGTCGAGGAATATAAAATCAACTCCGGCGGCGTCGAGCATGTAAGCGTGCTTTCTGTAGACCCACGCGTCCGTATTGCGGTAGTAACCGAAATACGGCTCTGCCCAGTACGCCTCTCCGCCTTTGTCGGTGAGATATTTCTTCAGTCCGTCAGTCCCGAGCTCAAGATAGATTTTCGTGTTGTCCTGAACGTGTATTCCGGCGCCGACCCAGCAAAGGAAATAGAAGACTCCCACCGTCCTGTCCTGTCTCGGAGCGGAGGCGGCATTTCCGACCCTGACGGTCCTCGAAAGGTCGTCGGCGGCGACCCAGTTGCCGTAATTTATCGTTCTGGGCGTATCAGCTTCCGGAAGCGTCTGATCTATCTCGGTCCTGTCGACGTAAAGATCGTCAACGTAGCCGTTTACCTTTTCCATCACGAGCACCATATGTCCGGCGCGCTGCATCGTGCTGTTCTCCGAAACTCCGAGAACGGTTCCGGAGGCGTCGCGGAAAGTCAGGACGGAGGAATAATTCGAAACGCTGTAGCCGCTGTTCGCCGCCGCGCTTTCCGCATAATCGATCTTCATCACCGTCCGGCCGTTCACGTCGATCTGAACGCCGTAAGGCTTGTCCGATATATCCACGGCTGCTTCCTTTCCTCCGCCGTCGTACTCGGAGATATCAGCCGAAAAAGATTTTTTGGTAAAATCGTCGCGCACCGTAAGCGTGCCGTTCTCAAAAGTGATACGGAGACCGCTGTCCGATTTTTTCAGACTGTCTCCGTGAACTCTCAGCAATACCACGATCGAGCCTTCCGTCATGCTGTATCTGAATCCGGCGGAGCCGCCGGCTATGCCGTAGTCGTCTCCGAGATAGCCGCGCGTGGCGATTCCGAGCGATTTGTCGGTTTTTGTAAGAAGTCTTCCGCCACTCACTTCCATGCCGGGGCGCGACGTTATCCGGATCGCCTCGTGCTCGGAATAGAATTGCAGATCCTCTTCGGAAAAATCAAACGTAAATCGCTGCGAGGAAGACACTGCCCATTCAGGCACGCTCCCCGTAAGCTTCGGAGAAATGCCGGAAGCGGCGGAAGCGTACGGTATTCCCGTGAACAAACAGGAAAGCAAAAATACGGTCAGGAGGACCCTCGCGAGAGCGGCGCGAAGACTCCTGTCCCCTCTTGTATCGCGTGCGGAACGCGCGTTATTGAGATCTGTTTTCATATCATTCCCTCCGCTTTTTTTATAACATATCCGGAACGGGATTGCAATAAAAAAGAAAAGAGCCGTATTTTCATTTGAAAATACGGACTGCTTTCCCGCGATCGGAGTGACCTGACTCGAACAGGCGACCTCTTGCACCCCAAGCAAGCACTCTAAGCCAAACTGAGCTACACCCCGAGGACGCGAGGCTTATTATAGCCCCGGCGAAAGGATTTGTAAAGCACTTTTTTCTCAGGGTCTCCGGAATCTCAGGATGGCGTCTCCGGAATCTCAGGCGGACGAATCTCCGGCATTTCCCGCACGGCGCCCCACGTCCCGTTTCGATTCTTTTTCACGGAAGCGGCATCGTACACGGTAAAGTCGCGCCTTCGCCGTTCTCGCCGGGAAAAGGAGTGAGATCGTCATTCTCCCAGAGCTTCCTTTCGGATTCGACCCTGAAATCGGGAACGGCCATATTTTCGCCGTGCCGCAGGCTCGACCTCCAGCCGAGAATGGCGGTTGCGGACATCGCGACGCCTTTGTACACGTCAAAGAACGGAGCGATCCCGCGGAGAAAATAATCTTTCATATTTTCGAGCACCCAGAAATCGCCGCCTCCGTGTCCGGCGCCGAGCGCCTTCTCTGCGCGTTTTCCGAAGCGCGCCGGATCAGGCCGGTAGACCGTGATCTGACCGCCGGCGCCGTCGGGGACCGTGAACGGATGATAGTACAGCCTGACGTTTTCCCCGAATCCCGTGCCTCCTTCGGCGCCTCCGATATCGCCGCAAACCCTGTATCTGCTGTAGTCGGAAGCCATGGCCGTGCAGCCCGTGAAGCGCGCGATCATTCCGTTGTCCATCTCGCAGAACATCATTCCGACGCCGTCGTAAACGGCTCTGAAGCCCTCTACCTGTTCATGAACGAACGGAGAATAAACGCTGCGGCCCGACACGTAGCGCGGCATCGAATCAGTCATATACATAAGCGGCCCCATCGCGTGGGTAACGTAATACGTTCTCGGCAGCCACGCGCGCCAGTGATATTTTCCGGGAGAATACGCCCGGAGCTCGCCGGCGGAAGCGGAATGATTATACTCCCCCTCAGCGTACAGTATCTTTCCGAGCCTGCCCTCCCTGCAAAGGCGCGCCATCTCCATATTCGACAGCGAAAAAGGATAATTCTCGGCGATCATATATTTCCTGCCGGTCCGCTCGACCGCCCTGACAAGATCCACGCATTCCTTCATCGTTCCCGCCGAGGTGCATTCGCTCACGACGTCCATCCCGGCCTCCATGGCCCTTATCGCGTACGGAGCGTGTTCGTGGAAATAGTTGCAAAGGAACACGGCGTTCATGCCTTTTTCAGCGCCGGATTCCAGAAATTCGCCGAAATCCGCGCATTTCATGACGCCGTCCGGCAAACCGGTCGCTTCAAGCGTCGGCGCATGTTTTTCGCATACGGCGACCAGCTCGATCTCCGGATCCTTCAGGATGAGATCAATGTAGCTGTTTCCCCTCCACGCGCCCAGCATTCCTATTTTTACTTTCGTCATTTTCCTTCCCTGCCTCCTTCTTCTTCGCCATATGAGCACGGATATAATAAACGATTATGGACACGATATTGAACGATTCAACGAGTATTCCGGCGATCGAGAACAAAAAGATATTGTAGGTGAGCCACGCAGGCGAAACGGCCGCGAGCTGGACGGCGCGGATAACGTTCGCGTCTCCGGTCCACATTCCGCCGAGACACAGGAAATTGCCGACAACGGGAAGCAGCGATACCGGATTCCCGGAATAGGTGAAAACTGCGAGCGCCGCCATTGCCGCCGCGATCACCGACATCGTGACGGGGCTGTTCAGCTTCCTGAATCTTCCGCCGAGAACGATCACGGCGCGGAAAACGAGTCCGAGCAGATTCTGCGCCATTCCCGAATAGGCGGAGGCGTCGCCACCGAGCCCGAGAAAAAGGAAGTTCAGCGTGAAAAACAGGCACGACCCGATCTGCAGCATGAACAGCCTGCGGTTATCCCTGAACTGAAACGACAGAATTATAAGCGCCATCGCGCAGAAGCCGAAGATCTGGCCCGTTAACGTTAAAGGATTCATTTTACCTCAGGCATGATTCACGCAAAAAGCCGAAATACGGCAGGTCAGACGCCGGAAGCCCGGACGCCGGAAATTCAGACGCTGAAAAGCAGCTGGGCATACGTCGGGAAAGGCCACCAGTAGTTATCCGTCAGCACCTCGGCTCTGTCCGCGGCGCTTCTGAGAGCCTTCATGGCCGGCAGGACGCGGTCCCTGATTCTGATGCTCATCCCGGTGGTATCCGCTCCCTTCTGGGCGAAATCATATGCTTCTTTCAGATCGGCGATGCACCTGACCATTTCGTTCTGAAGCTCCGAGAGCTCCACGGACGTGGTTTTCTCGTAAGTGCAGTCGACGTTCATATTTGCCTTGTACCCCGCGTTTTCGGCAAGCTCGGAGCTGAACCTCGACACCGCGGGCAATATATCCCTCTGAGCCATATCGAGCATCGTCGCTGCCTCAATATTCACTATTGCCGTGTAATTTTCGAGCAGTATCTCATAACGCGACCTGAGCTCCATTTCGGTATATACGCCGTGCGACGTGAGCATCTCCACGTTTTTCCTGTCGAGCATTCTCGGAAGGCAGTCCGGCGTAGTCGGAAGGTTTGAAAGTCCGCGCCTCTTGGCCTCTTCTATCCATTCGTCCGAATAGCCGTTACCGTTAAACAGTATGCGCTTGTGCGCGACGATCGAATCCTTCAGGACGCGATGCAGCTCTGCATTGAAATCCTCCGCTTTTTCGAGCCGGTCGGCGAAAATCCGGAGCGATTCTGCCACGGCGCTGTTCAGCATGATGTTTGCGCAGGCGATCGAATCGGAGGCCCCGACCATGCGGAACTCGAATTTGTTGCCGGTATATGCGAAAGGAGAAGTTCTGTTGCGGTCCGTGGTATCACCGAAGAAAGCCGGAAGCGACGGGACGCCGAATTCCATCTCGCGTCTGCCGGCTCCGCTGTACGGCGCGTCGTTCTCTATCGACTCGAGGATATCGGTAAGCTCCTTGCCGAGGTAAACGGAAATGATCGCCGGAGGCGCCTCGTGAGAGCCGAGGCGGTGGTCGTTGCCAGCCGTGGCGACGGATATTCTCAAAAGATCCTGATAATCGTCAACGGCCTGTATGACGGCAACGAGGAACAGCAGGAACTGAGCGTTCTCGTGCGGCGACGCGCCCGGCTTCAGCAGATTTATCCCGTCGTCCGTGTCGATCGACCAGTTGTTGTGTTTTCCGGAACCGTTTACTCCCTCGAAGGGTTTTTCGTGGAGAAGGCAGACCATATTGTGCCTTAGAGCGACGTTCTGCATTACTTCCATCGTAAGCTGATTGTGGTCGGTGGCAATATTCGTCGTGCTGTATATCGGCGCCAGCTCATGCTGTCCCGGAGCCACCTCGTTGTGCTCCGTCTTGGCGAGGACGCCCAGCTTCCAGAGCTCCTCGTCGAGCTCCGCCATGTACGCGGCGACGCGCGGCTTTATCGCTCCGAAATAATGATCGTGAAGCTCCTGCCCCTTCGGAGCCTTCGCGCCGAAAAGCGTTCTGCCGGTAAATATCAGATCCGGTCTTCTGTTATACAGGCTTCTGTCGATAAGGAAATACTCCTGCTCAGCTCCGGAAGATGAATGCACGTACTTCGAGGTCGTGTTTCCGAACAGGCGCAGTATGCGAAGCGCCTGTCTGCTCAGCGCTTCCATGGATCTGAGAAGCGGCGTTTTCTTGTCGAGCGCTTCTCCGCCGAAGGAGCAGAACGCGGTAGGAATGCACAGAGTGTTGTCTTTGATAAAAGCGTAGGACGTGGGATCCCACGCCGTATATCCGCGGGCCTCGAAGGTCGCTCTGAGTCCTCCGGACGGGAACGCCGACGCGTCGGGCTCGCCTTTGATAAGCTCCTTCCCGGAAAATTCCATCATGACCCTTCCGCCGGGAGCGGTCGCTATAAAGCTGTCATGCTTTTCGGCCGTGATTCCGGTAAGAGGCTGAAACCAGTGAGTAAAATGAGTCGCTCCGTGATCTATCGCCCACTCCTTCATCGCCTCCGCGACCGCGCTGGCGACGTTAGTATCGAGGCGGGCTCCTTCTTCGATCGTTTTTTTGAGCTTTTCGTACACTTCAGGAGCGAGTCTTTCCTTCATCACCTGATCGTTGAAGACCATACAGCCGAAATAGTCGGATATTTTTTTCATGTCTACCTCCCGGTGGCTCTTTGAACAGGCAAGGCGAAGGATCCGAGGTAAATCCGGTAATCCTTCGCCATCCTTTGTTGTTTATACGCTTGCACCGGTTTTATGTCAAGAAAAATATTCAAAAACCGGTTCCGCAGGCGCCGCCGCCCGGCGATGCGGTTACGCCGTCACGGCCGGTCACTCCGCGTCTTCGTCATCCCTGTAGCCGCAGATAACGGCGAGCCTCGAAAGCGCTCTTCTCCTGAGGCCGTTGTCGCTCTCCGTCCGGAGAGTTTCCGCGATGCCGGCGACCTCTTTCGCGAGCGATATATTCGGTCCGACGTTTTCCGCGCTGCTCACCCGGAACGGGATCTCGACCGGAGCGGACCCGCCGTCCTCCGCCTTCTCGTATCTCAGAGTAAGCGTGCACAGTTCCTCCGGAAATTCGTTCGCCGCGGCGCTTTTGCCGTATCTGAGTTCGGGAACGCCGGCGGCTTCAGAAAAATAGAGCTCGTAGCACGCGACGCATTTGTCGCCGCTTCCGAACGGCTCCGCCGCGACGCTGTCGTTACGGAAATCCTCGGCGGCGAGCTTCCTGTTCTCGAAGCCTGTCAGCCTGTACGATTTTACGGCGGCGGGGTTGAATTCGACCTGAGCTTTGACGTTTTTTGCGACCGGAAACACGAGCGCCTCGTATCTGTCGCGGAGCGAGATCTCCGCGTCTTTTACGGAATTGACGACGTAATAATTGCCGTTGCCGTTTCTGGCGAGCGCTTCGAGCTTGTCGTCCCTGAGATTGTAAAGTCCGCATCCGATCGCCGAGAAATATACGCCGCTCCTTCTCTTTGACGCTATCAGCTCCCCGAGCTGCCCGTTCTGCGTCACGCCGAAATTGAGATCTCCGTCGGTCACCATGATAACGCGGTTCAGTCCGCCTTCAATATATTTTTCAACGGCGATGTCGTACGCCGTCTCGATTCCCTTCGAGCCGTTCGTGAAGCCCGATATCACCGTATCCTTCAACCGATCAAGGACGTATCCGACGTCATGCTTCGCGTTCTTTTTCATGCCGTTGATGAAAACGTGATCCTCGCTCGAATAAGTAACGATGCTGAAAATATCGCCCTCGTTCATCCGCGCAAAAACGGTGGCGATCGCCATTCTGAGCTGCGGCTTTTTCGATTTCATGCTTCCGGAGGTATCGAGCAGAAGAACGATATTCTGTTGTTTCGGCAGCGCCTTTCTGCTCTGTATACCGAGAAAAAGGAATCCCTTTTCTCCTTCCCTTGCAAATTCGGACGTGAGCTCGAAATCCCTGCCGGAATCCGGAGCGGGAAAGGCGAGATCGAATCCGGCGAAATTGAGCAGCTCCTCCGTTCTGACCATATCGTGAGACGTGCGGGTATAATTGAGATAATTACCGAGCAGGATCGTTGCCGCCGCGGTGTTGTTCGTCGTCCGGAAGGTGGAGAGCGGAGAAACGGACACGCTCCGGATCCTGTTGTCCTCGAACGAATCGTATTCGTCCGAACGCACGTCCTCGATATCCGCGGCAGTTCCCTCCGCGACAAAACCCGGCGCGGCGTTTAACGAAGCTCCGGCGAAGGCTCCTCCGTACGCTTCAGGCGGTTCGGATGAATCGCATAAAACGGCAGATTCCCTTGCAAGCTTCTTCGAGCGCATGAGGGTGGCGGGAACTTCAAAAAATGAGCGCTTTTTTTCAAAATCCATATTCCGGATCTTTTCGGCTTCTTTTTGAGAATATCCAAGCGACAGATAATACCTTATCTCTCTGTCCATGATCGTTACTCCTTTCATGTAATGCATCCTGCTGAAAAACCACAAAAGCCGCGCCTAAACCGGCGCGGCTTTTAACCAACGAAACTCTGTCGTCATTATGTCATTTCGACGCCGTTACCGAAGTGATGTGGGGGTTGAGCCCGTTGTACCAGTAGGCGAAGCCTTCCAGGTCGATCTTGTCGCCGATCTTGAGAGCCTGAACAGCCTTGTAAACGTCGGTATCTTTGCCGCACAGATATGATTCGACGGTAAAGGTGTACGTGTTTCCGTCTTTGGAAACCTTGAAGTACAGGTCGTCGCCTTCGCTTCCGCTGCCGTTATCCTTGTAAAGGAAAGCAGCGTCGTTGCCGTCGGCATCCTTGGAAGCCTCAACGGTCATTCCCTTGAACGCCACGAGCTGGTTCATTTTCTTGATCAGCTCGTCGTTGTTTCCGAGAATAGCCGTAACGTCGGTCGCTTTCGCGATATATTTGCCGGCTCCCTCGACGGCGGTCATAACACCGTCAACGATCTCGATCTCGCCGGACCATTCCGCTTTCGTGCCCTCGATCCTTACTTTCGTACCCGTGGTGAATATGTTATTGTAATCTTCTTCGCTGCAGGGAGTATCATAAGAGAAATAAGCGCCGTCGCCGTCAGCGAGGTAAATCGTCGCTTTGTTTTCCCACCAGCCCTGTTTTGCCTGAATGTAGGCCTCGATAACGACCTTTTCGTCTATGGCAGCAGCGGTGTACTGAGCGTAAGTCATAACTCCTTCAGACTTCTTGTTGATGTCTTCGCCGCCCTTGGAAACGCAGCCGAACATCGCAAACAGCATAAGCGCGGCAAGAGCCAATGCCATGATTTTTTTCATTTCAATCAATCTCCTTTAAAGAACTCTCTGTCTCCGCCTTTGTTCGCTTCATCGCGGAAACGCCTTTAATTCTATCTCCGGCGAAAGCAATTGTCAACACCGCGGGGACACTGCCGGCGGAAAACCATGAAAAGCCGCGGCGCCCCGAAAAGCCGTTCAGGCCGCCGCCCGCCTGAATTCACGGTCAGGCGCCTTCCCTTTTCCGTTTTTTCCTTTCAAGCACCGTCTCTCTGATCTTGTAAAACCCGAGTCCGGCCCACAAAACGCACAGGACGGCGATAAGCGCCACGGATTCTCCCGGCAGCTTCCCGCCTGCGCCTGTCTCAGCCGGATCTGTATTCTCGATCTGATCGAGCCTGTAAAGCGAGATAATGCGCGGATACAGAGCGTCGATGTAAGCGTTATCTACCGTTTCGGAGCGGTTTACGGATTTAACGACCTCCTCGATCAGCTGTCCCGCGGCGTTCCGCAGCGAGGCGGAGCCGTTGAACACGGGCGTCACGAAAGTATTCTGCTGATTGGCGAGAAGCAGCTTCGCGGCGTCTATCTTGACGTGATAAAACTCAGCGTTGTCCTCGCCCGCCCTCGAAAGGTACGTCTTATACCGCTCCGTATTCTGAGCCTTGAGCGTTACGGGGACGTAGCCCTCTGTGCCGGAATAGGCGATCTGGACGTTGTCTGTAAGAAGAAATTGCGCGAACAGCCACGTGGCCAGCACACGTTCAGGATCATTCTTGTTGAATATGCACATCGACGGGCCCTGCGATATCATCCGGGGAGCGCCGGTATCGAACTGCGGCACCGGAAGCACGACCGTCTCGAACTCGACGAGCCTGTCGTCGGATATCTCCTTCAGCGGCGAATGGCTTCCTATCCACGTGGCGCCAGCGGTCGAGTCGATCGCGAAAATGCATTCGCCGGCGTTGAAATAATTGCCCGGATAGCTGGATATCTTGAACGTCGAGAACGACTTGGTCTTCGCGTGCGGAACGATATCCAGAAGCAGCTTCCGTGTGGTATCGTTGAACAGAAAAATACCGCCGTTGTCGTCCGAATAACCGGCGTTCAGCTGCCTGAGCATCTGTATCATCATGTTATCTGTCGATTTGTAAATAAACGGTATCATTACCCTCTTCCCGGACACGGCGAAATTGCCTTCGGCGTCCTTCTCCATCGCCTTTTCGGAGACTTCCCATACAAAATCCCACGTGACCGTTTCCGGAAGCGTATAGCCGAGCTTTTCGACGAACGTTTTGTTCACGTAAAGCGCTTCCGTCGAACGCATGAACGGGAGCGCGTAATAGCGTCCGTTTACTTTGCATTCCGATATAAACTGGGGCACGAGCTCGTCGAACGACGGCGCGTCGAATTTCAATTTGCTTCCGCCGAGCCCGTAATACGGATCCGTGAAAAGCTCGTCGAGAGGCGCGACCACGTTCCGGCCCGTCAGGTACGTCGCGATATGATCCGGGTACGAGATGCACAGATCGGGGGTGGTCCCGGTCGGTATATTCGTTATCACGTCCCTGTATATCATGCCGTAGTCCGTGTAGAGCTTGAGGTTCACTTTTATATTCGGATAGAGCTTTTCAAAATCCGCTATGGCATTTTTGTAAATCTTCGTCTGCGCCACGTTTGTGTCGTTTTTCGCCCAGAAGGTGATCTCGTACTCTCCATCCAGCTCGTAGTCCGGATCGATGCTGACCGTTCCACCGTCGCCGTACGTATGTCCGGGCACCCTGAATTCGCCGTTGGCCCTTTTTCCGTGACAGGCGGAGAACACGGCCGCGAGCATGACCGCGGTCAGCAGGACGGCGAGAGCGTTCACGAAAGCTGTTCCTTTGGCTCCTCTCATCCCTTGAGACCTCCTCTCGACACGCCCTCCATGATCTTTTTCCTGAAAACGAGGAAGAGAATGATCAGCGGAACAGATATGACGACGACGGCCGCCATCATCGCCGGAATATTTTCCCTGCCGAATCCGTTTTCCCTGATCTCCTGTATTCCGTTCGAGACGAGATAATATTCCTGCTTGTCAGTAATAAGCCGCGGCCAGACGTACGAATTCCAGCATTCGATGACCTTCAGTATCGCGACCGTAACGATCGTGGGCTTCGCGATCGGAATGACGACCCTGAAAAGATATTTGAGATCGGACGTGCCGTCGACCTTCGCGGCTTTATAGAGCTCGTCGGGGATCTGCTCGAAATTCTCCTTCAGTAGATAGATATAAAAGACGGAGGCGATCGAGGGAAGAATGAGTCCGGGGAACGAGTTTCTCAGTCCGAGGTTCGTCACAGTCACGAAATTTGTTATTATAACGAGCTCGTTCGGTATCATCATGAGCGAGAGGAAGATCGTGAAAACGACATTCTTTCCCTTGAATTCGAGCCTCGAAAAGGCGTATGCCGCGCTTATCGAGATGACGAGCATCACCGCCGTGGTGATAACGGTAAATATAAGCGTGTTAAGGAAATATCTCGCCAGCGGCACGGCGTTGAAGGCGTCAACGTAATTCTGCAGCGTAGGCGAAAGAGTGAAGAACGCAGGCACAGTTTCGGCGTTGTAGGCGCTGTACGTTTTCACGGACGAAAGGATCATCCAGTAGAACGGGAAAAGCACCATTACCGCCCACAGCGCGAGCAGGAAGTATTTTATGATATTGCCGGCGATCCTCTTTCCGGAGCCGGTCTCTATGCGGCCGTCTTCGCGTGGCTGACCGATATTTTTTTTATCCGCGTTATTGTCCACTTCTGCCGCCTCCTCAGAAAACAACCTTTTTGCGTCTGATTATCAGATTCACGCACGTGATCGTAAAAATGATCAGGAACAGTATGAGAGCCGCCGCGCTCGCGAACGAAGGATATCCCCCGCCCTCCCCGTAGAGCATGTCGTAAACGTATCCGACGATGGTATTCATACCGGCGGCGTTCAGATTGGTCCCGAACAGCGCGACGCTGTCGCTGTACGCCTTGAACGCGCCTATGAATCCGGTGATTATGAGATAGAAAAGCGTCGGCGAGATCATGGGAAGCGTTATCTTGAAAAAGATCTTCGTGCCGGATGCGCCGTCAACTCTGGCGGCCTTCTGGTAGTTCGGGTTCACCGACGCGAGCGCGCTCGTGAGTATGAGTATCTTGAACGGCATCACGACCCAGATCGTATAGAAGCACAGAACGAACATTTTCGCCCAGTACGGACCGGTGATGAAGTCGACTCCCTCTCCCCCGAACAGGTGGATGAGCGCGTTTACCATTCCGTCAGAATACGGCGTCTTCTTGAACAGTATCATGAATACGAGTCCGACCGCCAGCGTGTTTGTGACGTAAGGAAGGAAATACACAGTCTGAAAAAGCTCGCGGAGCTTCTTTATGGAGCTCAGCCCGTATGCGATGAGCAGCGACAGGACCGTCGACAGCGGAACCGTGATTATAACGAGCAGGAACGTGTTTTTCAGCGCCTGAAGGAAGAAAGGATCACGCAGGACGTACGAAAAATTGTAAAGGCCGACGCCCGTTGACGTCTGCGAGGCGGAATTGTAGCCCTCCTCCAGCGAATAGATTAGCACGTCGACGAGAGGATAGACCATGAATATTCCGAGGAACAGGATTGCCGGCAGCAGATACAGCCAGGCTTTGAAGCTGTTTTTTTTCATAATAGGCCTCCGTCGTCAGTCGCCGGTCCCGAAGCGTATGCGCTCCTCGGTATCGCGATCGTACAGAAATACCTTGAAAGGCTTCAGCCTGAATCTTACCGAAGGAGAGGCGGTATCTATCCTGTTTTCGCTGCTGACGATCGATCTGACTGTCACGTTCGCGCAATCAGGATGAGACGAGATGACCGTCGTGTCCCTGCCCATTATCTCTATACGTTCGAGGGCGCTTTCAAAAGGTCCGTCGGGGTCGGGAATGAAGCCCTCCGGTCTCACGGCGGCGTAAACTTTGCCGTCGCGGGCGCCCGGCACGTCGAGAACGGCCGCTCCGCCGATATACAGCCTGCCGTCTTTTACCTCCGCGTCAAACGTATTGATCGCGGGCGTCCCGAGGAACTGGGCAACGAAAAGATTCGCCGGGTCGTCGTACACCTCCTGCGGCGCTCCGAACTGCTGGACGACGCCCTTTTTCATGACGATGATGAGGTCGGATATGCTCATCGCCTCCTCCTGGTCGTGCGTCACGAATATGGTCGTCACTTTCGTCTCGCGCTGTATCTTGCGTATTTCCTCTCTCGTCTGGAGTCTGAGTCTCGCGTCGAGATTCGACAGAGGCTCGTCGAGAAGGAGCACCCTCGGAGTCTTTACGAGCGCCCTCGCTATAGCCACTCTCTGCTGCTGGCCGCCTGACATTTCCCCCGGCTTTCTCTCGAGCAGCTCCGTTATCTGGACGAGCGCCGCGACCTTTTCAGCTCTCGCGTTCATTTCCTCGCGTGTGAGCTTTTCGGCTCCTTTCAGGTTGGTGAGCGGGAAGATTATGTTCTGCCTCGCCGTCAGGTGAGGGTACAGAGCATAATTCTGAAACACCATGCCGACGCCTCTTTTGTCGGGCGGAAGTCCGGTGACGTCCTCGTCCCCGAAGATGACCTTTCCCTCTGTGGGCGTCTCGAGTCCGCATATCAGATTCAGCGCCGTGCTCTTCCCGCATCCGGAGGGTCCGAGCAGCCCGATAAGCTTCCCGTCGGGTATCTCGAAATTGAAATCGCTGACGGCGACGACCTCCGTCTTTATCTTCCTGTTGCGGTTAGGAAATCTCTTTGTCAAATGCTCCAGAACAACTCTCATAAGCTACCTCTTTTCCCGCGTTCTTCAAGCTCGTGCTTTACGTAATAATGCCTCGCCAGCGACTTGGACAATCCGTCCAGCCCCGGATATACGATCCTTTCGTTGATGTTCAGCTGATCAAGAAGATCCCTGACGTCCCAGCGAATATTTCTGCCTATCACGTATTTAACGGTCCGCTCGGTATAATTATCAAGAAACGTTTCGACGTCCTCCATACCGTTCGGAATGATCGAGAAAAACGAATACTGATTTATGATCCGCTGATCCACGGAAGGCGGCTCGATGCTTACGAAAGCGTTTGCGCCCATGTCGTTGTCGTACGCCCCGAGGCTGTCGGCGATCCCGGTCAGCGAGTCGACCGAGAAAACAAAGGTATGCTCTCTCAGCAGGACGTCAATATATTTCTGCGGCAGATTCCTGTTCACGTCGCGCATATCTATGCGCCAGACCACGCTGTCGCGCCTGTCCATCTTGTCGAAATTTTCCTCGGAATTTGCGAAATGCAGAGCGATGAGCGGAGACCTCGTCCAGTCCATCAGCCGCGTCGGAAGTCCGTGATGCTGGCCTATTATCATCTGCCGCCACACCGAATCGTTCAAAGCGGGATCCTCTATGCTCGCGTATTTCGTGAACGCCTTCAGCACCGCAGGCTCAAGCTCCCTGTAAAGATGCTTGCAGTTCATCCGGAGGCTCGTCGTAAGCCTGTACGAGGCGTCCGGCAGACCGCGGTAGAAATACGCGCTCCGCATTCTCTGTATCTCGTTGTTGTATTCCTGATCCCGGATGAGCTCCATGACTCCGGAAATATTGTCGATCATTATCGTTCTGATCAAAAGAAACCACCTCCGCCCGTCTGACGGCATACCGTTATTCTATCAAAAAACGGCATTTGATACAAACAGAATATACGCTGCGGGAAGCGTGAAAATCAGGCTGTCCAGTCTGTCCAGCATCCCGCCGTGTCCCGGTATCAGCTTTCCGAAATCGTCGAGTCCCGCGGCGCGTTTCACCGCGGACAGCGACAGATCGCCGAACTGTCCCTGGAGCGCCAGCATGAGCACTCCGCAGCACAGCGGCAGCCAGTTTGCCGAAAACCCTCCCGCCGCGCAATACACGGCTGTGATGAGTATCCCGGAAGCAGCCGACAGAAGGAGTCCTCCCGCGGATCCCTCGATCGTTTTTTTGGGGCTCACCTTCGGAGCCAGCTTGTGCTTCCCGAGACGCCGCCCGGTAAGATAGGCGAAAACGTCGTTCAGCTCCGTCACACACACCGTAAGGATGAGAAGGAAAAGGCCGTGTCCGAGGCCTCTGATCTCGGTCGCGCTTCTTGCGAAAACGGCAAACAGGATACACAGCGGCATGACGTGGACCGCCTTCGTGATCCTGAAGGTCCCCGTCTTCAGTATCATCAGCATGAATCCGGCCTCCGCGGCGGCGAGAAGAGCGATGCAAAGGTACAGATAATGCGCGAACGGCATGAATTGTATAATGCCTCCCATTATCCCGAGCACGATCACGAATACCGGTCTGTGCTGCTTTACGGCTCTTAAAAGCTCAAAGGTGCATACGACGCTCATCGCCGATATGCACGCCGGGAGAAAATACGGAATGAACGACAGGGCGAAAATAAGAACGGCCGCCGCCGTGATCACCATTCCGGACAATAATCTTTTAACAAAATCGCTTTTCATCGCTCACGTTCCGCGCCGGCTCTCATACGATGCCGTACTTTCTAATGAAATAGGACGCCGTGCAGCTCCACGCGTGGCAGTAGCTGTTTATCCGCGCGTCGCCGTACGGGGATGCTCCGGGATCGGAAGGAACGTATATCTCGGGGAAGCAGTCAGCACCTTCCCTGACCATCCCGCCCCAATAGCTTTTTACAAGCGCCTCCGCCTCGTCTCTCAATCCGGCTCTGAACAATGCCTCCGCCAGATAATGCTTCGCGTAAGGAGTGACCGTGTCGACGGCGTCTGAGCGGCCGGCTATATTTTTCAATACCGTTCTTTGCGTTTCGCGGTCGATAACTCCCGAAAGAGCTCCCCACATCTGGGAATGAACCGATATCTGCCCGCCGGGACAGACGAAAAGGCCCGATTCGCGGTCGAATAACGAGAGCAGTCTGGCGCCGAGCCGTTCGATCTGTTTTTCGAGATAGTCCCCGGCGGCGCCGTCACCCGCGATGCCGGAAAGGAAAAGAGTGTCATTGAGCATCGCCACGGCCGTTCCCTGGGCTGCGCACGTTTTATCGAGTCCCGGACACCAGTCCGTGAAATACATATCGACCGGAACCTGGCCGTTGCCGTCCGCCGCGCCGGCAGCTATCTGCGCCTGCCGGAAAGCTACGGGCCAGAGCTCCTTCACAAGCTTTTCGTCCTTTTCAAATTCATACAGGTCGCGAAGCACGCCTGCGAAGAAAAGGGCGTAGTCGTGCAGGATCCACGACTGGTTTTTCAGCATCGGCTCCGGGAAGACGGCCGAGCTCAGGCAGCCGTCCTCGTGCGGCAGAGCGGCGAAAAGGTACAGGCACCTTTTGATAAGGCCGGTGTTTTTATACGTAAAAAGATCTGTTTTTGCCTGAAGATAGAGATCTCCGAGCCATAGACGCCTGTCCCTCTTCGGTCCGTCCTCGAATACGGACTGCATGCAATTTTTCAGGGTGCGCAATCCGACCCCGTCTATCTTTCTTACGTCTTCCCCGGTGCCGGACGGCAGCCCGGAGACGGCGTTTTCATCGGCGGAGGTCGTTCCGGTCGCGACGCAGCCGGCGTATCTCACCCTGTACGCCGTGTTTGCCGGAAACGTGATTTTCACGTACCTGAACGCGTATCTTCGCGAGGTCTTCACCGCTTCGAGCGGATTATCCGCATATACGGTCTCGCGCTGGATCCACGACGACGAAAGCCCGCCGGCGTACGGGCGAGGATCGAATTCGCACGTATGCTCGGCAAAATCGAACACAACGTGAAGAGGTGAATCGGGGACGTTGTCGCATTCGACTTCAAGGGCGAGCTTCCCGACGATATGCGTCCCGAAATCGAGAATAAAGCTGCTTCCGGAACGCATCCACTCGTCTCGCCCGGGGACCGTCCGCGCGAGCGAACAGTATTTCTTTTCGTACAGGGCTGGATAAGCCTCCCGCGCCTTGCGCATGAATTCGCCGGTGTCCCAGTATTTAAAAGTCTGTCCGCTCATTTCATTCACGTTCCTTCCTCCCCGGTCTGACGGCAGCCACGACGGCGGCAGCGGCGGCGACGGCGGCCGCTCCGCAGGCTATTCCGGCTCCGACCGCCAGCGCGTCCGGCCCGCGCCTTTCCTTCCCCGGAGCGGGTATTTCTCCCGCGACCAGCTGATATTTGAATCTTCCTTCAGGCGCGACGTCCCCGCTCACGTAGAAATCGAGAATATCGCCGTCGCTGCGGATATTGTCCGCCCATTTGAAATTTATAACGAAGCTGTCCTCGCCGGAAAGGCCGAGCGCCGATTTCGGCACGGCCGCCTGTATGACGTTGCCTGCCGCGCTGTACATAACGTCTCCCGCCTTTTCCCAGTTCCATCCGCCCGTCGACCTCTCTATGACGGTATGAGACCCGTCCGCCGGAGATTCGCGGTTTACGATATAATGAAAGCTTTCCCACGAAGGAGCCTCCGGGGCCCTGCCGTTCACGGAGCCCACCTCGATGAAAAGTCTCATCCACGCGGGATCGGTGTACGGCGTGAGCTCCGAAGCCGTTTCGGCCATGAAATAAACGTATTCGGAATCATACGACGCCTTTGCTCCTGTAATATCGTTCCTGCCGGTCGCGCTGTCGTACCTGAACGGGCGCCGCGTTTCGTTGCTGACGTAGCCGTTTGCGTGGCGTTCGCCCGTATCTCCGGGATAGGTCTCGTATCTGTTCGTTACCTTCTCCCACCCGGCTCCGGAGGCGACGTCTACCGTAACGGGTCCCTGAGGCGCCGGAGCAGCGCCTGTCCCCTTGTATCTCCTTATGAAATCGACGAGCTGGTAATAATAATGATCTTTAAGATCGCCTCTCGACGGTTCGATATCGCGGCTGTATTCGTCGCTGAAATTGTCCGGAAACGCGTTTTCGACGCCCCAGAAGTCCCTGAAGCGGCCCGCGACCCATTCGTTCCAGCCAGTCACCCATATGAATTCGGGGTCAACGCCGAGCGCGTATTCCCACTGCGCGCTGAAATAGGCGCCGTAAAGCTTCGCGTTTTCACGGCTGTCAACGGCTCCCTTCACGGGGTCGTAATGCCTTCCGAAAACCTGATATTTCGGATTGTTCATCGCCGTAAGATGCGTTTCGGCGCACCAGTTATGCGCGATAGCGACCGCGACCTGCTCGGGGGTACCGTCCGGATTGCGGTTTACGAGCTGGGGATAAACGGATATCCAGTTCCACAGCTGATAACTGTCGGTGACTTCCTTCTGGATCGCTCCCATAACCACCGGCACGCCGTCCTCCCCCATCACCTGTACGTGATCCTCTGACTGGGCGTGGTTTATCACTCTGTAATTGAAAAAGTCCAGTATCTCCCTGTCCGCCGCGTCGTCCGGATCGAGTCTTCCCGGATATCCGACCATCAGCGGTTTTCCCTTCCAGTAGAACCACAGGTCCTGATACAGCCCCCGCCCGTACAGCTTTCCGTAAATTTCCCGGAGCTGGACCGCAACGTCGTTATATTCGAACATCGGAAGCATGAACGAGATCTTCGGCGTGTTCACACCGTCCGCCCTGGCCACGGACCACACTTTGCAAAGCGTCAACACGTCGTCGATAAACGTGGCCGTCCCGTTCGTATTGTCAAAAAAGACGGCGTCCACTCCTGCATCCGCCAGAAGCTCGGCCTGCTTTCTCAGGACCCATTCGTCGTCGGATCTGTAATAACCCCATACGGGCTCGTTCCAGAAATAAGCTCCCGCATTTCCCCAGAGTTTGCTTCCGTAATCGTTCTGTATCTCCGGATGCTCTTTCAGTATCGACGTGATGTTTCTCGTGCCCGACGGCGCGTTGCTCGAATGCCAGGTGTGGAAGAACAGCCCGACTGTCTTTCCGGCGCGTCTCGTATCGGTATATGAATTTCCGACCTTTCTGCCGAGTCCGTCGGTGACGACCCACGTATCGGCCGTCGTAACGAATTTTGTTTTGTTTTCGGATACGGGCAGCAGCGAGCAGCCGTTTCCGGCGTGAATGATATCCACCGCGGCGTCGAAGCCGTTCACCGGCGAGCGGTTGTAATACGTCCGCGCGTTCACGCCCGACGAAGGCACCGTGCCGACGTGTACACTCCCTTTTGCGGAGCCGATCAGCAACACGTATTCTCCGCCCTCCGGAGGCGCGAGCGTTCCACCGGCGGTGAGGTCGAATTCCGGCCTGTCCCCGGAACGTATTCCGGTAAAATAGCATTCGGCGACCGGAAGCGCCCTGAGCGTTTCTCCTATGCCGCCCGCCCAGCGATACAGCGAAGCCCGGAAAGACACGCCGCTGCCGCCCGAAGCCGCCTTCGGAATATATATCCGGATCCCCGTGAACGGAGCGTCCGTTCTGAACTGGACCCCCGCTTCGTTGTTCAGCAGCTGAAGCCGGTCGCAGCCGGATTCAGGAACAAGACTGTCGTAAAGAGGCAATGAGTTCTCCGCCGCCATCGTCGCCGTACCCGCTTTCTTTGTATCGAGATGAAAAAATGCAGCCGTAACAAGAGCAAGGCATACCGCCGCGCACAATATCGCTTTCGTTACGGCGCTCCGTTTGCCGTATCCGCTGCCGCCGTTCATGATTCATCCGCGCTCCGGGCGCATGGAACGAGTCCGTCCTCAATAACTTTATCGACCATGGAAACTATATGATCCCACATCCCGGGCATACCGTTTCTGACCGGCATCAGTCTTTTTATAAGATCGTCTCTTGTCACTTTTGCAAGATGCCACGTATGGCCTCCCGTGTTCATATTCAGCACGAACGGCTGCAGCCTGTCGACCGACGCCGCGAACCATCCTTCTTTCGTTGACGGATCGTCGAATTCCTCCCACAGAGCCCTCATTTCGCTCCCCTGCTCACCGGGGAGAATCGAGAACAGGCGGTCCGCCGCCTCGCGTTCGCGACCGGCCTTGCTTTTATTACCTTCCGCGTCGTAGCAGAAGGTGTCTCCGGCGTAAACTTCAACGAGATCGTGGACAAGACACATTTTGAGTACCGTGAGAAGATCGGTCCCCTCGGGAGCGTATTCGAGCAGAACGAGCGCGAACATGGCCATATGCCACGAATGAGCGGCGTCGTCCTCCTGCCTGCTGCGGTCAATGACCACGTTTCTCCTGTAAACGGTTTTCATACGGTCGATTTCCGTAAGGAAAGCCAGCTGCGCTTCAAATCTGTTCAAAGAGACCACCTCCGTAAAACACGCTGTTTCGCTCCGTTTATTATATCCCGCGGAGCGGTCATCTGCAACAGCGGCGGCGTTAAAACCGGCCTGACGAACCTCCGGAAAAGCTTCGCGGACCGTTCGGAAAATCTTCGGGAAATCTTCATGAAAGCCAGTTCACGTCAATGCGAAAGCCGCTGCTCTTTCTTTTCTTTTTCCTGACCGTGCCGGCGACGCAGGATATAACGGTAAATACGAGAGCGGCGCCCGAAAGAACGGCGCCGGGGATCGCGCCCGGCGCGCGGTAGATCATTTCCACACGCCGCGTTCCCTCCGGAATATCGGCAATAAGAAATCCGTCCTTCATCGCGCGGATATTCACTTTCCGTCCGTCGGCTTTTACCGTCCACCCTCTGTCATACGGCACCTGAACGAACATCGCGCCGCCCGCCTGCCCGCTTTCGAACGTGCCGGAGAGCCTTCCCGAGCCGAAGCTGTCGATGCGGAGCGTTTCCGAACCAATCTTCTCCATGTGTCCGGCGAGCTTTCCGGTGTCGAGAACGTAAAAGATATTGTCCTCCGTGTACAGTCCGTTCCTGCCGATATCTATCGAGACGACGGCTTTCTCGCCTTTTTTAAGAAGGCTGAGCCGCTGGATGCAATTCGTCTCGCCCCTGTACAATTTGAGATCCTCGCTCACGGAGCCGTCCGGCGAAATAACGCGGAACGCCGTTTCGCTGTTTCTGTTCTGCCCGAAATAGGCATAAAGCACGCCGTCGCGGTCCGCCTCCACCGTGTATCGCAGCACGCCGCCGTTTCCGCGGTAGACACCGTTCCCGCCCGGTTCCTCCCGAGCTCCGCTGACGGAAACGGAAATACCCGCCTCCGGCACGGCGTAGAACACGTCCTCTGCGAGGCCCGAACAGATCCTGATCAGGCTGTTCTGGGAATCAAAGCAATTTCTTCCCCACGAAAAACCGTCAGGATCCTTCGCCATTATGAACGGTCCGGCAGCGGCGAACGGGTTCCTGTAAAGCGTCATTCCGAACGCACCGTCAAAAACGCCGATCGCGTCGTATTCGTACGGCGGGACAGTCGAGCCGGTTTCGATCTTGTATTCCTTGTCCCAGGAGCCGATCCCGCTGCCCGAGATCATATAACGGAGGCCGAAAAGGCTGTCGGTGACGGCCGTGGCGCCGAAGTCGAGATTCCAGAGATAAGACTGCGAATAGCCGAGATATCCGAGAAAGCCGTTGATCCTGCGGTTGAACGCCGAGCTGTAATGCGCGACGCTCCTGTAGCCGGATCCCACCGCTTCGTTGTAGCTTCTTGAGAAAGTCTGCCCGATGCCGGCAAAGCCGGTCGATCCGTCAGCCCTCCTGTCCTCTTCCGCCGCCGCGAGGACCCTGTTCATTTCCTCTCTGTATTCTGAATAAGCGAGCGACGTTTCGTAATCGTGGGCACGGTCGAGTCCGCCGAGCAGCCTTTTCCAGTGATACGATTCCTCCCTCCACGAGATCACGGTCATGGCGAGCGCGAGAGCGACGCAGATCGCCGTCTTTGCGGCGTTCACGCCCGTTTTGCGCGGCGGCAAGCCTCTTCCAAGCAGCATGAAGCCGAGGAAAACCAGCGATAAACAGCATGCAGTCAACACCTGATATCTTGCATTTCCGGCGTCCGGAGCGTCCTCTTTCATTTTTACAGCCGCGGCTGACAATGCTCCGAAGCACAGCAGAAATCCAGGAAAATAAGAAGGACTGACGGCGCGAGAGGATATCGAGAGAGCGCCGCGGAAAGCGAGCAGAACGCCGAAGCAGCAGAGAACGAACGACCAGCGGTAAGGGAACCAGTTCGGATGCTGGAAAATATGCCACATATTATCAAGCGGCGACCATACGGTGGAAAACAGCAGGAACAGGAGCAGAACGAGCGCCGCCGCGCGCGAGCCCTTCTTCTCCCGCCTGCTGAAAAAGAAAGCGGGACACGCGATCATCACCGCGGTGCCGCAGAAGAAAAACGGAGCGCCGCTGTTGGTGATCGAATCGTATTCGCCGACAAAAAGCTTGCGTATAAACGCAGAAAAGCCGTAATTCCAGTCGGAAGGATATGAGCTGTTGCCGGAGCCTATCTTGCCTTCGGTCAGCGAGAAATACGCCGGAAGCAGGAGCCAGGCCGAAAGCGCGGCTGCGAGAAGCGCGCAGAACAGAAATTTTGCTGCCCTGTTTACGTAAAAATACGCCCTCGTGCCTTTTCCGAGCAGCGGCTCCGCCTCCGATTTTTCACGGTCGAAGCAGTAAAAAACGAAATACAAAGCCGTAAAAACGCCGCACATGAACGCGATATAATAGTTCGAAATGAAAACGTACACGAGACACGCCGTAAGTCCGGCGACACGGCCACTGTCAACGAGCTCCTCTGTAAAATACAGGAGCAGCGGAAGTATCATCACGCCGTCCAGCCACATAACGCACATCGAATATACGCAATTATAAGAGCACAGCGCGTACAGCGCCGAGAAGATCACGGTAAATGCCGCTCCCGAATAACCGTTATGCCCGCCGCCGGTCCGCTTCCGCAATCGTTTAAGTACGCGCCCGAGAAAGACAGCCATGGAAAGACCGCAAAGGCCGATCTTAAGGACGGTCAGAAAAAGAAGTCCCTGCGGCATATACCTGTCCGGGAAGAACAGAGTCAGGAAATTGAGAGGACTCGATGCGTAATACGCGAAAACGCCGGTATAGTTGCTCCCGAGCACTCTTCCCCAGTTGAAAAAAATATCGGCCGGAGAATGGATATGTTTCAATCCCGAAAGAAATTCCACGTACTGGCCGGACATATCCATGATGAGCACGGATTTTTCGCCGAAGGGCGCCATGCCGTACGAGGCAAAAAACGAAAGGGACGCGAGCGCCGGGATCAGGAAAGCTGATATCAGCACGAACGCCGCGACGAGTCTCCCCGAACGGGACCCGCTGCCGCCGCGAACGACATTTTTTTCGTCTGGAAATGTCAGAAGCGTTCCTTTCATAGCGTGCTCCCCCGTC